>NZ_JAHQVH010000097.1:0-1717 GCF_019052435.1 Bacteroides sp. MSK.20.12
AGGGATATTCCTAAAATAATAAAATTTAAGGCAACTAATTCATTGCGAGTTAGTTGCCTTTTTTGTATCTTTAAGCATTCCCCCCAAAAAACGGTTTGACGGCCAAAACGGGGGTAATTAAAAATAAAAACACATGGTAAAGATACAAAAAATCTCAGAAATCGAACCTTGTTTAGGTTTTACCGAGTTCGATATGCTTAAAAAATATCGTCAAAGTTTTGCAACGAGTGAATTAGGTCGCCTCCATTCTCTGTTCCCTTTCTCGGAACTGGCCCGACAAATGCATTTGAAGTCCTCTCCTTTTGGGCGTAAAAGTTATTTTTCTCCCGAAGGTAAAATAGCCTTGATGGTCTTGAAGTCCTATACCAACTTTTCCGATGCACAACTGATTGAGCATTTAAACGGTAATATTCATTACCAGTTATTTTGTGGTGTTCAGATTGATCCGCTTCATCCACTAACCAATCCTAAAATCGTTAGTGCAATTCGTCAGGAACTAGCGGATCGCCTTGACGTTGAGTCCCTCCAGCTCATTCTTGCCGAGCATTGGACACCTTATCTTGAGAACCTTCATGTCTGTATGACCGATGCCACCTGTTATGAAAGTCATCTGCGTTTCCCTACTGATACCAAACTCTTATGGGAAGGTATTGTATGGCTTCATCGTCATCTGTGCAAACATTGCCAGACCTTGCACATACAACGTCCCCGTAACAAGTATCTTGATGTACGCCGTGCCTATCTTGCTTATAGCAAACTGCGTAAACGCAAGAAATCACAGACTCGTATGATTACACGAAGGTTACTTCAGTTATTGGAAAAGTTACTTGACCAGCTGGAGCTGCTTCATTCATCCTACAGGAACAGGCTTACACTATCCTCTGATTACCAAAGACGTTTCTCGGTCATACAGACAGTCCTTGAGCAAGGGAAGAATTTATTTGCAGGCAAAAAAGTGTCCAACCGTATCGTGAGTATCGACCGGCATTACCTTCGCCCCATTATCAGAGGCAAGGAAACCAAATCCGTTGAATTCGGAGCCAAAGTCAACAATATACAGATAGACGGAATCTCCTTTATAGAACATATCTCCTTTAAGGCTTTTAACGAAGGAGTACGTTTGAAAGACTGTATTCATCTGCAACAACAACTGACCGGGGTTAGGGTTAAGGCGCTTGCGGCGGATTCAATCTATGCCAATAATGCCAACCGGAAATTTTGTACAAAATATCATATAAGTACTTCCTTTAAGCGTAAGGGCAGAGCTGCCAAAGATGAGCCGCTTCGGAAAATCTTACGGTCGGAACTCAGCCGTGAAAGAGCTACCCGCCTGGAAGGAAGTTTTGGAACGCAGAAACAACATTACTCACTGGCCAGGATAAAAGCTAGAAACAGGAAAACGGAAGTACTTTGGATTTTCTTTGGGATACATACAGCCAATGCGGTATGTATGATAGAAAAGGTTGAAAAGAAAAAAAGAAAGGCAGCATAATCTAACTAAAATAACAGGAAAAACAGGAGAGGTTTTAACTTCCCCTAAAAAAGACATGTACATAATGCATGGGTGGGAAGGAAAAAATAAGAATATGTAAACAATATTCTACAAAAAAGATAGAAGACTGGGAGAGTTGAACGAAAAAATCAAGAGAAAAGCTCACGTAAAGCAAAGCTTTTCTCTTGATTTTTTAGAAAGAGGAACATTTACTGAATATCCCTA
>NZ_JAHQVH010000098.1:0-1689 GCF_019052435.1 Bacteroides sp. MSK.20.12
CTTAATGATGTGGTGTCTTTAAAGTTACTAAAAAGCAAACATATCTACAACTTTTTATAGGATTAAGAAAGAAGAAGAGGAAAACCATCGAAATAAAAAAGAGATTACCACCAAATTTGACGAAGAACCTATATAGTTATTGTATTTACTATGAGAATATGAGAAATGAAAATTGAAAATCGTTTGCAGGAACCTGCCCTGAGCGTTTTTATTTTGATACAATCAGGGCAAACGTCCGCCTGAGTTTAATTCATCAATACATTGCTTTAAGTCGTAAGGACAAATTAGTGGGGATTTGAAAGTTGCCAATATATAGCTATAATAATTTTATGTCTCATACCTATTTCTTTGTCAAAATTGTTTGTTTGCTAAATATAAATTGCTACTTTTGTCGTAGTTTACTTTCGAGCGATGAAGGTAACTTTTTAATATTTTTATTGAGAACGGTTATTTGTTACATTCATATATAAAATCCGCTAAATTTTAACTTTCGTGAATGGAATGAGTGACAAGTCTCGTGCACTTTTGTCTGTATAACCTTGTTATATACTCAGTTGGGCGTGGGGCTATCATTCATGTTCACGAAAGGGGTCTTAGCGGATACCTATATATGGCATGAATAGATAGTTTCCACGCTCTTTCTTTTTTATAAACCCTCGCACCATCGGGAACTGATGCGGTAAATAACGCAACCTATGTACGGAGACTTTAATCGCATTGTTGTCCAGCTGGTTCAGCATCCTGTCATGCACAAACCTCTCTCGGATTTAACCTATACGGAATGTGAACTGGCCTATGCTTTGATAAGAGAATTGATTGATTTGTCAACTGAAGGTGATTATACTTTATTGGACTATATCCAAATGGCTCGTCTGGAGTATTATCTGGGTGAGTTGTCTTGTAAGATCAACTGTAGTAGGGAGGAAACTGCCCTTCATTATGCGGGCGCCCTTCATCTATTAGAAAAAGGCGGCTTTGATTTGGGCATAAAGAAGTGGGTTGAACTTGTCAGCCTGCGGATCGAGAATCCTAAAAAAGAATGATATTCTGATTTTGTATATAGAATCTGATCTGTATCCACTCAGTATTTATCCGGCATATCCATATGGAATAGTCAACCGTTAGACTACTTAGAACAAGTATTCTAACGGTTGACTATAAATTCTCTTGCTTTTATAATATTTTTCTATATATCCTGTTAATTACTCTATTAGTCATGCCCAATTAACCATTCCAATTAATCCATCTTCTTTAATAATCCCCTTTAATAATCCCCTTTAATAATCTCCTTTTGTAATGTCCCTTTGTGGTATATCCCTAGTATTCTTTTTACATTTCGTTCTTTTTCTTGTTTTCCTTCTATATCATCTTCTTGTCTCTTTCTTCCTGTTGTCTTTTTCTCAGCTGTAATTCGACTGTAATTTTGTTATTTCTTTCTTCTGCATCTTTTTCTCTCTTGCGTTCGCCTACGCGCCCGCGTGTGATATAATAATGTGTCTCATGTGTACCGTTTCCGCCCCCAATCCACTCATGATAAAAAAATATGTTCTACAACATCATTATCCTTCAGCGTTTTAGCAGATTCTTTCAAAAAAACTTCGAAAAAAGAGTTTAATATATTTGGATTGTATACGAAAAGGGCGTACTTTTGCACCCGCTTTCCAAGAGAAGAAAGCCTTGCAGAATTGA
>NZ_JAHQVH010000099.1:0-1624 GCF_019052435.1 Bacteroides sp. MSK.20.12
TTACTGAAGGGGATATCAATAGCTGCCTGTACTGCCTCCCAGTCTTTTTCAATACCATATGCAAAGTTCGTCAGTGCCATATTCCGTGTTGCCTTCGCTTTTTCAATCCACTTTCTAATATCCTTATCATAAGTGTTCCCATTAATCATATCTCTGAAATTCTGACACACGCTTAAGAGTTCTTTAATCTGTGGTGAGGACTTATATAGTTCCGCTAGTTTAGGATTATCCGATTCTCCCTTTAGAATGTATTTGCGTATCTGATTCTGTGAAACTCTCTGTGTTTTACTTCCGTTTTCAATGCTCTCATTATGCTCCTTGACTTCCTTCCTCTTTTGTTGATACATTTTTCGCAAGCTGGATGTTATCCTTCCAATAAGTGCGCCACTGATTTTACTCCCCATTTTTTGTGCCAATATTTTTCGGGTAATACAGCCCGCACTAATGATTGTAGCCAGTTCGGATACATATTTAAGAGCTGTCTTCTGTTGCTCATTCAAGTATGCCCCTATTCTCCTGTTGTGAATGAGCTTATAAATGTAGCGACTTTTCTTGCCCAAATGCGCGGCTGTCTGCTCAATGGTCATCCCCTGCATTTTTAAGTTCAGGCTTTCCCTGTATATCTTCAATTTTTCTCTGTGTCGGACATCTCCCATGTTAAATATGTCCTGAAGAATTAACGAAGAAGCCGTGTCTCTGTCAGGATATTCGTATTTGAGCTTTTGCTTGGTCTGACGAATCATTTTCTCTATTTCCGGTATCATCGTGTCCGTCATATTCTTGGTTAGATGGAACCGGTCGCAGATTTGTGTAACACCAGGGATTATTCTGTTTATAGCCTCTGTGAAACATCTTCCACGGTCTCTCGTTATATATTGTATTTGAGGATTCCGGGTGAGCCAGTTATCAAGCGCTTCTCCGTTTCTATCCTCTAACAAAGCAATAGGCATGTGTGTCATCTGGTCTACGACCACACTCATATAATCCTTACCTTTTTTATAGGCAAAATCATCAATACCTACATAAATACTTTTATTATGCATAGGATTATGTTGCCCGCACTGTTGTAGGATGCGTAAGCAGGAAGAGCTACTGGCCGTTATATGGAACAGCTGCAAAAGAGAAGAGGCCTTTCGGGAAGTAAGTTCCAAGCTTATCGATCTGATGCGTTCCTCAACAAGATAGCTCCGTCTACCATACCGACGAGCCAGAAAAGACAACGGTTCGCAGAATATTTTTCGCGGACAAGAAACATTTTCGCAATAATATTTGCCAACCTTTATGACTAACTCCAAAGTATGACCGTAAACTTCAAGATCCTGAATATGACGGGAGTAATAACTGTGTAATCGGTGACTGAAATGTCCGCAATAAGGACAGGAAGCCCCCTTGCCAGCCGTATGTAAAAAGACCGTCAATGAACCAACAGCTTCAGAGATACCATCTTGTTGCAGATTATCGTAGCCAGGACTGAATCTGAAATCATGGAATAATCCCCTATTTGTAGGAGGATTTTCTTTTTTTGATGTATATTTGTACGTTGTAGATATGGCTTGTTGCATTGTAACTCTTAATGATGTGGTGTCTTTAAAGTTACTAAAAAGCAAACATATCTACAACTTTT
>NZ_JAHQVH010000100.1:0-1549 GCF_019052435.1 Bacteroides sp. MSK.20.12
AATGCGAAATTCCCATGAAAGAATTAAAAAAGAAGTACACTCCTTACACAGAATCCGAACGAATGTCTTATATTCGTGAGTATTTATCCACTTCGGAAACGAAGTATCAGTTTGCCAAACGTACCGGTATTTGCCGTCGTCTGCTGATTCTTTGGCTTGATAAGTATCATATAAATGATAAAGTTATGAGTACAGACCACGCCTCTTTCAACAAATACTCTGCTGAGTCTCTCAATGAACTGGAGAAAGAACTCGCTGCATTGCGTGCCGAAAATCGCAAACTTCAGCGTGCTCTTCAGGAGGAAAGTCTTCGTCATGAAGCTTGTGAGGAATTAATAAATCTTGCTGAGTCAACCTATCACATCAAGGTTCGAAAAAACTCCGATGCCAAGTAATCGATACCTTGTCACAGGGGAACTCTGCCCGTCATATGCGCGGTAGGCTACAGTTCCTCTGTGATTACTTCGGCATAACCAGACAAGGTTATTATAAGCATGTCAACAGAAAAAAAGAAATAGACATCCTCACATCAAGCATTGTGTTGTATTGTAATGAGTTACGTAAACTTATGCCTAAGGCTGGTATGCGTGAACTCTATGCATGCTGTCTCCGCAAGTTTGGTGTCAGGATGGTCATTGGGCGTGATCAATGCTATAATATTTTTCGTGCTAATGGCCTGTGTCAACGTGTCAGACATGTGAGACCAAAGACAACAAATTCTAATCATAATTATTACATTTATCCGGACTTGCTGAATGTTACTCCTAAATTTGTAGCTGACACATTCGGTTCAATGGTTGTAGCGGACATAACCTATGTTGCCACGTGCCAGGGATGGGCTTACCTGTCTCTTCTTACCGATGCGGGCAGTCGGGCGATAGTTGGATATGCCCTGTGCAAAACACTTGAAGCGGAAGGTCCCTTAAAGGCACTGAGGATGGCTATAGACTTTTACAACAGATACAATGTCGATTTGAGTAGTCTCATACACCATTCTGACCGGGGAGTGCAATACTGCTCAAACCTGTATGTGGATATGCTCAAGAAACATCATATCAATATTAGTATGACGCAGTGTGGAGATCCGCTACATAATGCCCTGGCTGAACGGATGAATAACACGATCAAGAATGGGTGGTTGTTTGACTGCGAAGATGACAGCTTTGAACAGTTGGATAAACGTATAAGCGACGCCATATATGCATACAATAATGTTCGACCCCATCAAGGCATACAAATGAAAACACCGATGGAATATATTCGTAAGTACGCGGAAAAAGGTAGTTGAAGTCCCGCTCGTCGGGACGGGTGCTCCCGCCCCTTGCCGCGAGGGCGATCCCCGAGCGAAGAGTTTTTGTTGTTTAATGAAGTTTACAGCCCGAAGTCTTGCATTTATAAGAAAAGATACATATGTTTGCAACATCTTTAATATGACAACTTATTAAGGAATTACAAAGGGACAAGTAAACTTATTTAGGTTTTAAAATATATTGAGTTAACTAACTTAGGTATAACAAACGAAGTTGTCAACTAAATCCAGTACAGTACA
>NZ_JAHQVH010000014.1:0-123367 GCF_019052435.1 Bacteroides sp. MSK.20.12
TGGTGAGGGTAGATTTATAACTTTCGTATTTTTTTTTATAGATAAAAAAGGAGATAGTATAGAAAATAATAAAATAAAAAGTTATAAATCTACCCTCACCAACCCTCACCCTTGACCCATATCTTATAATAAAAAGATAACGGAGAATCTTAAAAACTCAATCATCTTTTTCAGATTTACCACAACGTTTCCAGAATACTCCATTATTTTATTCAAAACGGTACCGAAATGAATGAAACCTTGCTTTCTAACTGCTGATTACTCATTATTTCTTTATCCGTACGTTTACTGTTTGGGTAGCGTCACCGAGAAATATGGATTGGGCGTATGTTGTTCGAAGATGATAGCTTTCATCTTTTCTACAACGTCCGGATGTTGGAGTGCTATGTCAGTATCTTCGTGAATATCCGTTTTTAAGTTGTAGAGGAACGGTGTTCCTTTTTTTACCACCATCTTCCAATCGTCCATGCGTACGGCAATCTGGTCTGTTTCATCAAATTCCCAATACAGGAAATCATGTTTCTTTTGCTTTTTCTTACCCAGCAGTGTGGGAGCAAAAGAAATCCCATCGAAATAATCGACTTCTTTTTCTTTATTGCGATATTTCTTTTCGTAGTCCTTGATGCCGATCACTTCGCAGAATGTAGGCATTAAATCATAAAAAGCACAGATATGATCGTTCACTTTACCTGCTGGTATGTGCCCCGGCCAACGCGCGATAAACGGAATACGTATTCCTCCTTCATGACACTGGCGTTTTAATCCGCGCAGCTTTCCGTCTCTGCCGAAGAAAGTAGGGTCGGCTCCGCCTTCTTCGTGAGGGCCGTTGTCACTGGAGAAAATAACCAATGTGTTTTCGTCCAGCCCTTTCTCTTTCAGCTTTTTCAGGACTTCACCCACGTAATAATCCAGCCGGGTAATCATTCCTGCAAATTGAGCATGGGTGTGCGTAATAGCATTGTATCGTGAGCCTTCGCTTCCTTTAAACTCTTTGTCCGGGTTGAATTTGGCTTTGTATTCATTCAGGATGGAATCTTCCGGTTGAACGAGTTCCGCATGAGGCAAGGTGTAAGTCAATATGCCGAAAAACGGTTGTTGGTCGTCTTGTTGGTCCAGCCACTCCAATGCTTTCTGATGAATCATGTCGGCCGAGTATTGCGGACGTTTCTGGTAGTCGGGACCATACATCGGATATTTGATGTTTTCATCCATCACCACCCGCACCACTCCGGTGTCGCCCAACGCTTTACTATAACGGTTCAGGAAATTGGGGTAGTAAAGATGAGCCTGAAATTGGCAGATGTAACCGTAGTATTCATCTATTCCCCGTTTGTCGGGAGTAGAACGCGAGCCTTCATATCCTCCCGCCCATTTGCCGAACATACCCGTGGTATAGCCATTGTCTTTCATTATTTCCGGTAAGATTACATGGTCGGAATCATAAGGGTGTTGCCCCACTATCGAATATTCTTGGTTTTGCCCATACAACACGATCGGTACATTTTTCCAGTATTCTTTGTTGCCTCGCACCTCGCAGTGACCTGAATGTTGCCCTGTCATAAATGAAGCTCTGGAAGGTGCGCTGACGGGACTGCCGGCGTATGCCTGTGTAAAACGCATACCTTCATTCGCCATCGTGTCTATATGAGGGGTGCGGATAAATGGTTGACCGTAACAGCCTAAATCTCCATATCCCATGTCGTCACAAAGAATGAAAAGAATATTGGGTTGGGTGTTCTTTTTCTGTCCGTTGGCAGTTAAGGTAGATAGAAGCAGCGTGCCGCCTATCAACGAGATTGATTTATAATTCATCATATTATGCAATTAAATAAGGTTAAGCTGGTTAGAATGAAATGCCTCTCTAAGGCTTTGTGGCTGTCTTTATGAGGCATTTCATCATTCTATATCCTGAATCTATTTTCCGATTAAATCTTTTCCTTCACGTACGCTTTGAAGGATATTTTGCAGTTCGGCCACTTTCTCCGGCATATTCTTTGCGTAGTTGGTCACCTCTTTCACTTCTTTCATTTTATAAAGCTGCGGTTCTTTAGAGTTTCCGGTTTCTATCTTCGGTCCCCACTGGATCATTTTCGGTCCGTCATTCGGTTCGATGTACTTCCAGTCTTTGGTGCGGACGGACAGCGTGTGGTTGGAAGCCTGCTCTATTACCCACGGGCGGTCTGTCTTTTCTTTACCTAGCCAACTTCCCAGATAGTTGTAGCTATCCGGTGCAGTGCTTTTAGGCATTGTAGCTCCGGTGAGGGAAGCCAGAGAAGCCAACCAGTCTACTTGCGAAACCAACAGGTCTGAAGTCATGCCTTTTTCTGCTCCCGCAGGCCAGCTGACAATGGCGGGAATACGCGTGCCTCCTTCGAAAGCACTATATTTGTTGCCCCGTAACGGTCCCGCAGGGCTATGACCGTTGAGCAGTTCTTCTGCTTTGTCGTCGTATCCGTCGTCTACCACCGGGCCGTTGTCACTTGAAAGAATGATGAGCGTATTTTCTCTTAAACCCAATTTCTCTAATGTATTCAGAATTTCACCGACACAATAATCGAACTGTACGATAGCGTCGCCTCTTAATCCCATCGGGTTTTTACCTCTGAAACGGTCGTGAGGAAAGCGGGGAACATGTACGTCGTTAGTGGCAAAGTAGAGGAAGAAAGGTTTGTTTTTGTTCTCCTCAATAAACTGAATGGCATGTGTCGTTAATGAATCAGCAATGTTTTCGTCTTTCCAGAGTGCTTTTCCTCCGCCTTTCATGAAACCGATGCGGGAAATTCCGTTGACGATAGACATGTCGTGACCGTGACTTGGCTTGAGGTTGTAAAGTAATTCAGGATTACTTTTTCCGGTAGGTTCGCCCTCGAAGTTCTTTTGATAACTTACTTCGATAGGAGCACTCGGATCGTAGTTGGCAACTTTTCCGTTTTCGATATAGACACAAGGCACGCGGTCGGCTGTAGCTGCCATGATAAAATGATAGTCGAATCCTAAATCACCTAATGCGCAAGGCAACGGAGCATTCCAGTCTTGAGTAGCGGTTTTATCTCCGAGTCCTAAATGCCATTTGCCTACTGCGGCAGTAGCATAACCGACACTTTTGAACATATCTGCCATGGTATATTGCTCGGGGCGGATAATCATCCCGGCATTTCCTGCCGCTACATCCGTTCCTTCTTTGCGCCAGGCATATTCTCCTGTCAGCATGGAATAGCGGGAAGGGGTACTGGTGGCGGCTGTTGCATGAGCGTTGGTGAAAAGAATTCCGGATTTTGCCAGCCGGTTGACATTAGGGGTTTGCACGTTTTTAGCTCCGTAACATTCCAAATCGCCATAACCGAGATCATCAGCGTAGATAAATACGACGTTGGGTGTTTTTGACTTTGTCGGTGTAGTGTTTTCCGGTGCTTTGTTAGTGGCTGTTGCAGTGCAGGCAACAGTGGACATAAGGGTTAGAATGAAAGGTTGTTTCATTGTTTTTGGGGGTTAAGTGTGTTATTATTAGTAGAAAAAGATGTGTCTGTTCTTTGCCGGACACATCTTTTTCATCGTCTGTTTAACTTAATTCAATGATTTCTTCATTGCAGTTCGTCAGCTTTTCTATTCCTTCGTTGGTTACTACCCAAGAGTTTTCAATGCCTACGGGGCCTACACCCGGAATAACGATTTTCGGTTCGAGGGCAAAGACCATGCCCGGTTCTAATTGTTGTTTCATGCGGGGAGCCAATACCGGAGCTTCATTAATTTCGAGTCCGATACCGTGGCCGATAAACTTGGCTTGTTGCCCTGTTCCCATAAATTTGTCGGCAAATCCGGCTTCTTTGGCTATTTCGGCAGCTGTGTCGTAAAGCACTTCACAAGCAATGCCCGGTTTGGCGATGGAAGCAATCTTTTCCTGAATATCCAAACAAACCTGATGGGCGGTGTAAGCCTCTTCGGGCAGCTTTCCTATTGAGAATACACGGCTCATGTCGTTCATGTAACCGTTGAAGTTGCCTCCCAAGTCCACCATAACGCTCTGACCTTCCTTTAGCGGAGTTTTATTTGCTCCTCCCGGCAAAGCAGGATCAAGTCCCTGTCCACCTAAAGCAAAATCATAGGGCGAGGGGTATCCGGCATTGTCTCCGGTCAGTACGCTACCCATGAATATTTCCATGCTGCGTCCGAATACCCGGAAAATTCCGAGGCAACCTTGCAGACGCATCAGGCGTTCTATTTCAATGGAAAATTCGATGTCTGTCATACCGGAGCGATATACGCTTGGAATCTGCTCGTATGCCTTGGCGTGGGCAATGCCCGAACGGCGGAACATCTCGATTTCTACAGGTGTTTTCACACTGCGTGCCTGACGAATCACCGGGGTGCCATTTACAACTTCTGCTTCCGGAAACAGGCTGGCCAGACGACAATATTCCGTATAAGGGAGCTCGTCACCTTCTAACATCAGTTTGGTTGGCATCGGCAATCCTTGTTCTTTCAACAGGTCAACGATTTGTTCCGGTTTGCGAATCGAGAACGAATGTTCTCCTGTGATATTATTAGGGCGTTTGAAAAATAATAGTGCAGGCGAATGAAGGGGGAGGTAAAGATAGCCACTGACTACACAGCCATACGTGTAAATTAAATTTGCATTACAAGTGATAAGTGCGGCGTCAATGCCCTGTGACACCATCAGACTGCGAATCTTGTCACGGCGAAATTTCAATTCGGGTTGTAGCATTTTTTATTTATTACATGATTATTAATTACAAAACTATCAATGGTAAATTATTAGTTGTGAGTTGTTTATCTGATATAACAAATTCACAAACTATTATTTAACCTATCATGCCACAAAGATAATTAATTCCAGCGAAAATAATGTTAATCTCAAAAAAATAGCGCTACCCGCGTCCTGTCACAGGAGGCGAGCAGCGCAAACCACAAATACAAATACAACTAAACAAAGTCTTCTAAATAACGCCTTGTCCCATCATTGCGTGAGCTACTTTCATAAATCCGGCAATGTTGGCACCCTTCACATAATTAATGTATCCGTCGGGTTCCGTACCGTACTTCACGCATTGTGCATGGATGCCGTGCATGATTGCATGGAGCTTTTCGTCCACTTCGGCAGCACTCCAGCTTAGGTGCATTGCGTTTTGAGACATTTCCAAACCGGAAGTGGCAACACCGCCTGCGTTGACCGCTTTACCCGGAGCATACATTATCTTATGTTCAATAAAGAGGTCGATTGCTTCGGGAGTACATCCCATGTTGGAAATTTCTCCGACGCAAAGTACGTCATTTTTTATGAGATTTTGAGCATCTTCTCCATTTAATTCATTCTGGGTAGCACAAGGAAGCGCGATGTCTGCTTTCACTTCCCATGGGCGCTTGCCTTCTACAAAGGTAGCATTCGGATACTGTTCTGCATAAGGTGCAACAATGTCATTACCCGACGAACGAAGTTCGAGCATATAGTCTATCTTTTCGCCGCTGATACCATCCGGATCGTAGATATATCCGTCCGGACCGGAAATTGTAATCACTTTGGCACCCAGTTCGGTAGCTTTGGTAGCTGCTCCCCATGCAACGTTGCCGAAACCGGAAATAGCGACTGTCTTACCTTTTATATCAATGCCTTTCGCTTGTAGCATCTGATTTACAAAATACAGACCACCGAAACCGGTAGCTTCCGGGCGAATCAACGAGCCTCCGAATTCTAATCCCTTGCCGGTGAATGTGCCTGTAAATTCGCGAGTCAGTTTCTTATACATACCGAACATATAACCTACTTCACGTCCGCCTACGCCGATATCACCGGCTGGTACATCCATATCCGGTCCGAGGTGACGCCATAACTCCAACATAAAGGCTTGGCAGAAACGCATAATTTCAGCATCACTCTTACCGCGCGGAGAGAAATCGGAACCACCTTTTCCACCACCCATAGGCAGCGTGGTCAGTGCATTTTTGAATGTCTGTTCGAAACCGAGGAATTTCAGAATGGAAAGATTGACGGAAGCATGGAAACGAATACCGCCTTTATAAGGACCGATCGCATTATTGAATTGTACACGATAACCGAGGTTGGTCTGCACCTCGCCTTTGTCATCCACCCACGTTACACGGAAAGTGAAGATACGGTCGGGTTCTACCAATCTTTCTATGATTTTAGCTTTTTCAAATTCAGGATGTTGATTGTATATATCTTCGATAGAAAGAAGAACTTCCTTCACTGCTTGAAGATATTCAGATTCACCGGGATGCTTAGCCTCCAAAGAGGACATGATTTTCTGGATGTTCATGATACTATATTTTAAAAGGTTAATTCTGATAAAATGTCAACTAACTCACTGCAAATATAGGAAAATTTTTCAAAGTTGCTTGTTTTAATGCGGATATTTTGATTAAATAATGATAAAATGTCAATTTCTTCTGTTGAAAAACACAAAGCCCCGCAGCCTGTAATGTAAAATACAGGTTACGGGGCTTGTATGTGTTTATAAATAGGAAGTGCCGCTTTAGAATTTTGGTTTCATTCCTAGATTATACATGATGAATCCATAAATATCAGCTTGTTCTTCCAGTACTTTAGCCATTGGTTTGCCTGCGCCATGCCCGGCTTTGCTGTCAATACGGATCAGTGTCGGATTGGTACCGTCGTTGTCGGCTTGCAGGGTAGCGGCAAACTTGAATGAGTGGGCAGGGACTACACGGTCGTCATGGTCGGCGGTAGTGACCAGTGTTGCCGGATATTTCGTGCCCGGTTTCAGGTTGTGCAGTGGAGAGTAGCCTTTGAGGTATTCAAACATCTCTTTGCTGTCTTCGCTTGTGCCGTAATCGCTTGCCCAGTTCCAGCCGATAGTAAATTTATGGTAGCGGAGCATATCCATCACACCTACCTGCGGAATCGCTACACGGAACAGGTCGGGACGCTGTGTCATGCAGGCACCTACCAACAGACCACCGTTGGAACCTCCTACAATGGCGATTTTATCTTTATTTGTATATTTCTGGTCGATCAGATATTCGGCAGCAGAGATGAAATCATCGAATACGTTCTGTTTCTGCATTTTAGTTCCGGCTACGTGCCAGTCTTCGCCGTATTCACTACCACCGCGCAGGTTTACTTGTGCGTAGATACCCCCATTTTCGAGGAATGGAATGCGTGTGGCACTGAAGCCCGGGTTGAGGCTGATACCGAAGCCACCGTATCCGTAGAGGAATACAGGGTTTTTGCCGTCTTTCTTCAAATCTTTCTTATAAGTAAGGAACATCGGAATTTTTACGCCGTCTTTGCTGGCGAAGAATACTTGTTCGGTCACAAAATCGTCCGAGTTGAACTGTACTTTCGGGGCACGATATAGTTCGTAGGTGTTCTGATCCATGTCGTATTTGTAGGTAGCACCCGGAATGGTGAATGAAGTGAATCCGAAGAAACATTCTTTGTCGTCTTTGTTGCCGCTAAAGCCTACGGAACCGAGTGACGGCAGTTGGATTTCCTGAATTTGTTTACCGTCGAGACCGTAAACGTATGCGTGGTTTGAGGCATCTTTGTCATAAGTAAGGAACAGTTTGCCACCGATCACTTCCGCATTTGAAAGAACAGCTTCCGATTCGGGTACGAGCTCTTTCCAGTCCTCCAGCTTCGGACGGTTGATGTCGGCTACCATGATCCGGTTTTTCGGTGCACCGTAGTTGGTATAAATATAAATTTGGTCGCCGATAACTTCGATTGGGTAATATTGGTAGTCGAGGTCTGTAGTCAGCTGGATGAAGGGTGAATTCGGCTTTTTCAAATCCCGTATAAACAGGTTGTTACCTCTTCCGGCACCGGATTCCGTCAGGAAGAGAATCCGTTCGTCTTCACTGGTGCTCGATGTATAGAAACGTTTCGGATAAGCAGGATTCTGATAAATCAGTTTATCTTTTGACTGTGGCTCACCGATTTTGTGATAATAGATTTTGTGATTCTCGTTCACGTTGGAGAACTCTTTTCCTTTGGTCGGCGCATCATAGGCACTGTAATAGAAACCGTCTCCCTGCCAGGCGGCACCGGTAAACTTGGCCCATTCGATGTGGTCTTCCAGCAGTTTTCCGCTTTCGGTATCCATTACATAAATTTCAGACCAGTCCGAACCGCTGCGTGAAATACTGTAAGCGGTGTACTTGCCGTCGTTTGAGAAATAAAGACCGGTCAGTGCTACTGTTCCGTCGTCCGATAGTTTGTTCGGATCGAGGAAAACACGCGGTTCGCCGTCCAATGAGTCCTGCACATAGAATACACTCTGGTTCTGCAGACCGTCATTTTTACTGAAATAATACTTCCCATGTTTCTTGATCGGGGCACTGATCTTCTCGTAATCGGCCAGTGTCGTCAATCGTTTCAGAAGGTTTTCGCGGAACGGGATCTGGCTAAGATACTCATTCGTTACTTTGTTTTGTGCTTCTACCCAGGCAGTAGTGGCTGCGCTGGTGTCATTTTCCAACCATCTGTAAGGGTCGGGAACTTGTGTGCCGAAGTACACATCTACAGTGTCTACCTTTGCCGTCTCGGGGTAGACCAGCTTTTTTTGTTGGGGAGCGCATGACATCACCATGATTCCACTCATTAATAAAGTTACTTTTTTCATGTGAATAAAAAGTCTTTTTGAATAAACTTAAAGTTACAAATCTACAAAATAATAAGAGATAAACAAGTAAACTTTATAAAGAAGATGATGGAAAATGAGATTTAAAGAATTAACTTTGCAAAAGTAATCATCAAGTATAAAGGACTATGGATAATTTTATTACGAGTATCAAGGTTAATCATATTTTTCATTTGGAGAACTTTTGTATACCAATCTCTGAAAATGAAAAAAAACATCTGATTATTACGGGAAAGAACGGAAGTGGTAAGACTATTTTGTTGAATGCAATTGTGGAGCATTTAAGTCAGGTTTGTAATGATAAGATGTTGAGTTTCTTAGATTTAAAGAAAAATTTAGAGTCTAATCAAGCATGGTTGCAGCAAGCTGAGACCACTGGTGATTCGAAAAGTATTGCTTCCGGCCAGAATAATGTTGAATATTATAAAAATAGAATTGAAGAATTTTATGGAAAAGTAGAACTTTCATTCCATGATATATACTCCATCTCTAAGGATTTTTTTAGTCAGAACTTTATTATAGCCTACTATGCTGATGAACGTAAGTCTCTTTTTGTAGAACCTAAGAATCCTGTTAAGCCGGATTTGAAGATGAAGACTGATCTGAAACATAATAAAGTAGATCAGTTCTTGAATTTTATGGTTGACTGTAAAGTGCAAGAGGCTTTAGCTCGTAATGAAGGAAAAACAGAGGATGCTGATTATATTCGTCAATGGTTTGTCGGCTTCCGAAATATTCTTCGTCAGATATTTGATGATACAACCTTAGAACTTGATTTCAATTATAAAGATTACTCTTTCCTCATTCAAACACGCGGAAAGTCGTTTAAATTCACCGAACTATCAGCAGGATATTCGGCTGCATTAGACATTGTAGCTGATTTAATTTTAAAAATGCAATCACAGAATAATGTGGTCCGTGCATACGAGAAAGGAGGAATTGTGTTGATTGATGAAATAGAAACGCATCTTCATTTGGAACTACAAAGAGTGATTTTGCCGATATTGACTACTATTTTTCCTAACATACAGTTTGTTGTCACTACTCATTCCCCTTTTATTCTTAATTCTTTAGAGAATGCTGTTGCTTTTGATTTGGAGCATCGTGAACCAATTGAAGACTTAACGGATTATTCTTATGAAGCATTAGCAGAAGGTTACTTTGGTGTTCGTACAGACTCCAGTGAGATTCAAATGCGTTTACAACGGATGGAAG
This sequence comes from Bacteroides sp. MSK.20.12, assembly GCF_019052435.1. NCBI lineage: Bacteria > Pseudomonadati > Bacteroidota > Bacteroidia > Bacteroidales > Bacteroidaceae > Bacteroides > Bacteroides sp. MSK.20.12. The sequence continues at coordinate 9,855 of NZ_JAHQVH010000014.1, forward strand.
AATTGATTCGTTCTGATCGGCTTTCTATTTCGGATAAAAGTGAGTTGGAAATGTATCTGCAGGATTTTGATAAGATTCCGGAAGCAGTTGCTCCTGCTATTAAAGCTAAATATTATGATCTGAAAAGAGAGTGGCAAAATAAGAATTAATTAAGATGATTAGAATTTGTAAAAATGCAGATAAGCCACAAACTTTAGATAAGAGTTATAATACGGACGAGGTCTGCAAACAATTACTGATGGATCAGAATGATAAATGTTATCTATGCGAACGGCGTTTGACAACTGATTATCAAGTAGAGCATTTTAAATCGCAAGCCAATAATGGAGACTTGAAGCAAACATGGGAAAACTTATTTGTAGCTTGTGGATACTGTAACAATAAAAAGTCGAATAAGTATGATGATATCTTAGATCCGACTCAATATGATATCGAAACTATAATAGAACATTCAAATGATTTTGTTAATCAGAAAGCAATATTTGATAGTGATAATAGAACTTCTGAAGTACTTTCAACGATAAAGTTATTGAATTTATTATTTAATGGAAAACTATCTTATAGGAATTGTCGTGAGCAACGATTTTATGATGAATTTATTCAAAAAATGAATTTCTTTTCTTATGTTGTTGATGAATATATGTCAGGTAAGAAAGAATATTATTATCCGGTTATAAAAGAACAGTTGGATATTCGTAGTGAATATTTGGGATTTAAATATGCAATTATTCATAGTAACGATTTGCTGAAACATGATTTTGGAGATATGACGATTTGGAATAAGAAAGGAGAATGACTTTATGCTTAGTAAATATAAATTAAACCAGCTTTACTTCAAAGATACACAGTTCGCCAACCTGATGACAAGGCGAATTTTTAACGTGTTGTTAATCGCCAACCCTTATGACGCTTTTATGTTGGAAGATGACGGGCGCATTGATGAGAAGATTTTCAATGAATACACCTCTTTATCTTTGCGTTATCCACCTCGTTTCTCGCAGGTATCCACAGAGGAGGAAGCATTGGCGCAGTTGGAAAATATGTCGTTCGACCTGGTGATTTGTATGCCGAGCACGGGGGACAATGACAGTTTTGATATCGGTCGTCATATCAAAGAGAAATACGAGCATATTCCTATCGTCATCCTGACTCCTTTCAGCCATGGTATTACCAAACGGATTATCAATGAAGATTTAAGTGCGTTTGAATATGTGTTCTGTTGGTTGGGCAATACCGACCTGTTGGTGTCTATTATCAAATTGATAGAGGATAAGATGAATTTGGAACACGATGTGCAGGAAGTCGGTGTGCAGTTGATTCTTTTGGTGGAGGATGGTATTCGTTTCTATTCTTCTATTTTGCCGAATCTGTATAAGTTCGTGTTGAAGCAGAGTCAGGAGTTCTCTACTGAAGCCTTGAATGCGCACCAGCGTACACTTCGTATGCGCGGGCGGCCTAAGATTGTACTGGCACGTACGTATCAGGAGGCAATGGAAATTTATCATAAGTATCAAAATAATATATTAGGAGTAATCACCGACGTCCGTTTCCCGAAAGTGGAGCGGGGGGAGAAAGACGGTCTGGCAGGTATCAAGCTGTGTGCCGAGATACGCAAGAACGATCCGTTTGTTCCGTTGATTATCCAGTCGTCCGAATCGGAAAATTCGTCTTATGCCGCTAAGTACGGCGCTAGCTTTATTGATAAGAACTCAAAAAAGATGGATGTCGATTTGCGTCGTATCGTTTCCGATGATTTTGGTTTTGGTGATTTTATATTCCGTAACCCGGCTACCGGGGAAGAGATTGCCCGTGTCCGGAATCTGAAAGAACTGCAAAACATTCTTTTTGCCGTACCTGCGGAGTCTTTCTTATATCATATCAGCCGGAATCATGTGTCGCGTTGGTTCTATTCTCGTGCCATGTTCCCGGTAGCCGAGTTTTTAAAACCGATTACCTGGAATAGTCTTCAAGATGTGGATGCTCACCGGAAAATCATCTTTGAGGCGATTGTGAAGTATCGTAAGATGAAGAACCAGGGAGTCGTGGCTGTGTTTAAGCGAGACCGTTTCGACCGTTATTCTAACTTTGCCCGTATCGGGGATGGTTCTTTGGGCGGAAAAGGGCGTGGACTGGCGTTTATTGATAATATGGTGAAGCGTCATCCGGAGTTTGAAGAGTTTGAGAACGCACGTATTGCTATTCCTAAAACGGTGGTGCTTTGTACGGATGTGTTTGATGAATTTATGGACACTAATAATCTGTATCAGATTGCGCTGTCAGATGCGGATGATGCTACGATTCTGAAATACTTTCTGAAGGCAAAGTTGCCTGACCGCTTGGTGGAGGACTTCTTTACTTTCTTCGATGTAGTGAAATCTCCGATTGCCATCCGTTCCTCATCTTTGCTTGAAGATTCTCATTATCAGCCGTTTGCAGGAATCTATAACACATACATGATTCCTTATCTGGATGATCGGTATGAAATGTTGCGCATGCTTTCGGATGCCATCAAAGGGGTGTATGCATCAGTCTATTTCCGTGACAGCAAAGCGTATATGCAGGCTACTTCGAATGTGATCGATCAGGAAAAGATGGCTGTTATCTTGCAGGAGGTAGTTGGCAATCAATATGGCGACCGTTATTATCCGTCTATGTCGGGTGTGGCTCGTTCACTGAATTATTATCCTTTAGGAGATGAAAAAGCCGAAGAAGGAACGGTTAATCTGGCTTTGGGATTAGGGAAATATATTGTAGACGGTGGTATGACCCTTCGTTTTTCTCCCTATCATCCCAATCAGGTGTTGCAAACCAGTGAAATGGAAATCGCTCTGAAAGAGACCCAGACCCGTTTCTATGCTTTGGATTTAAAAAATGCCGGACATGATTTTTCTATTGACGATGGTTTCAATTTACTGAAACTCCATGTCAAAGAGGCGGAAAACGATGGTGCCCTGCGTTATATTGCCTCTACGTATGATCCGTACGATCAGATTATCCGAGATGGTCTGTATCCTGGGGGGCGCAAGGTGATTACTTTTGCCAATATCCTGCAACATGATGTTTTCCCGTTGGCTCGTATTCTGCAGTTGGTCTTGAAATATGGTGAACAGGAGATGCGCCGTCCGGTTGAAATTGAATTTGCAGCAACGTTAAGTCGCGAACATGATAAATCTGGAACCTTCTATCTGTTACAGATACGTCCTATCGTAGACAGTAAAGAAATGCTGGACGAAGATTTGAACGAGATACCGGATGAAGATGTGATTCTCCGCTCATATAATTCGTTGGGACACGGTATCATGAATGATATTTATGATGTGGTCTATGTAAAAACCGATAATTATAGTGCCTCTAACAATCAGGCAATTGCTTGGGAGATAGAAAAGATCAACCAACAGTTCTTGAATGAAGGAAAGAATTATGTGCTTGTCGGTCCGGGACGTTGGGGAAGCAGTGATACATGGCTCGGTATTCCTGTGAAGTGGCCTCATATCTCGGCTGCCCGTGTGATTGTGGAAGCCGGACTGACCAACTATCGGGTAGATCCCAGTCAAGGAACACATTTCTTTCAGAATCTGACTTCGTTCGGGGTTGGATATTTCACTATCAATGCCTTTATGAATGATGGTGTGTATAATCAGGACTTCCTCAATGCGCAACCTGCGGTGGAAGAAACGAAATATCTTCGTCATGTCCGCTTTGAGAAACCGATGGTGGTCAAGATGGATGGAAAGAAGAAGCAGGGTGTGGTTTTGATGCCGGAGGCTTAAGGTGGAATAGGGGCCAGTTGTAAATCGTGAGAGAGATTTGGGGTGTAGCAACTGCATTTCCCTTGATAACAATTTTATAATATATGGTGTTAGAATGAAAGTGATATCCTTACATGTTCCTACCTATTAAGAAAAACTAACTATTGCTTACGAATAGACTCTATTGATATATTTATATGTGAAATTTGAATGGTAACTTTCCGCTGATTATTAAAAACAGAATATAATCAGCGGAAAGTTTTGTTTTTCATGGTTGATGTTAGATGTATTTCCTTAAAAATAGAACAGAAACATGAAATATAGACCTTGTGGATATCTGAAAATAATAGTTATTTTGCAACCGTTTAAATATTATTATCTGTGTGATGGGAATATCACACAGATGTGTTTATTAATTAAAAGCAGAATAGAAATGAGAAAGAATTTATTTTATTACTTATTTACCGTATTGTGTACAGCAACTTTGTTTATTTCTTGTAGTGATGATGAGGACACTCCCAATCCTGTAAATCCTTTGGTAGGTGTGTATAGCTTGAGTGATTATGAAACAGCAGATTTTGTGGTGGCAGAAGGAGATGACCCTATTAAAAATTTTCCGAAGGCAGGTCCTTTGTATGCAAAATGGGATGCAAAGAAAGAAGATCCGTTTACAGTAGCAGCAAGTGGAATGTTTCGTATGATGGGGGCGACTATGCTTCCTCAGGTGTTGAATACGATTGAGATGAGTGAGGACGGAAATATTATTGCTTCCTATGTGGATAAACCGACTTTGCAGGGTACAGATAAATTGATGAATTGGGCCATGGCGGGACTAATGGGTGGAATGTTTCCAGAAAAATCTGAGATTACTTCATTGGCTGCCACTTCGGGATTTGTGAATTCACCTGCCGGACTTGCTACATGGTCTGAAAGTAATGGTAAAGTAGTAGTAAAACTAAATATTACTAATATTTTGGGTGCTGCTCTTGGAGGTCAGGATGCAAGCAGTTTGGAAACCATCATCAATCAGGTACTGACAGGAGAACCTGCTGTGTTGAAAGAATTATTGAAAAGTTTGTTTCAGATTGATTTGGCGAATGTAACTGATGCTTCTATTCGTCAGTTGCAGGGATGGGCATTAAATGGTATTCCGATGAATAAGAAAGAAGAAAATGGAAAAACTTATTTGTATTTGGATAAATCGGCTTTTGATACTTTTATGACACTCCGTGACACAGGAGAAAAAGATGATTATGGAGAACCAATTATAAAAAACGATTTGCTTTATGTATGGGAGGCGTTGGTTAGTGCTAATTTGATTCCAGCAGAGGCTGCTGGAGCAGTTGCGCTGATACAAATAATTTCAGGTTACTGGAGTGAGACAAAGACCTTTGATATTGGTTTGGATTTGATGAAACAATAATAGCAGGATTTATGCGATAATTAAAAAGGTTGGAAACGTCATTAGTCTTCCAACCTTTTTCGTTTTTAGGTATATTATGGAATGTATTGACAACTATTGATAAAAATAAGATTTGTGTAGGTAAATTAAAATTAGTTACTTTGTAAAATGAATGTTTGGTGAGGAAAATTGTTTATTATTAATCCTTTAGTAAGATAGAAATAAATGAAAAAGAATTATTTTGCTATTTGACTTTTCTTTTATGCGTGGCAATATGTTTTGTATCTTGTAGCGATAAAGACGAAACTATAGTGTGTCCAATAAAGAATTTCACATTTACAGATGTAAGTGGTTTGGCTTTGACTTATAGTGGGAAGCCTATGTTAGGGAAGAAGGTAGAATTTATTCCGGATGCAGCAGATGCAACCAAAGCCCGATTGATATTGTCAGGAGCCTTGGTGGATTTATCTGATATTTTAGGTTCAGTGGCTATGAATAGCAGAGCCGGTATAACAGATCTGTTGAAGTTTGCGAGTCCGGGAGTTATCCCGGGAGAAAAGACAACTGAACTTCATGTTACTCTGAATATAGATGGTGACATGGTGACTTTTTCCGGAGAAGAGGAGCAGAACGGAGGTATTATTCGGTATAACGGTTCAGCGACAAAGAGCTTTTTGAAATTGGACTTGAACGTGGCATTGCCTGAAAATGGCTTTGCTGATACTTCATGGAATTTGGTGCCACAGAAGAGTGTCGAACCTGTATATTATGTTTGGAAGACTTCAGCAAATCCGATATGGGGGAGTATTTTGGTTAGAGCTATTTTTACCGCTAAAGTGGTTGATAATAAATCAATCCCCCAATTGTTATCAGCTATATTGAAGGAAGTACGTTTCCTGCCCGATGGAAATATACAGGCAGTTTATAAAAATGGTATTGCTGATGCGGAATGGAATGATTCAGATTTGAATTTGGCTATGTATAGAATGGGAGAACAGGAGAATCAGATTAAACTCTTTTTAAATCTGTCGCAAATAATGGATACGACTATGTCAGTTACAACTTTAAGTCGAGCATCGGGAATATCTTCTGTAGACATTAAAGAGTTACTGAAATTGATTCCGATGTTGAGTGAAGGAATTCCTCTTTATTATGAGCAAGATGGAAATGGAGGTATGAAAGTCTATGTTGGAGAAGACGTGTTATTGCCTCTATTGAAAGCTGTAAAACCGTTGTTTGAGGATGAAGAGTTTGTAAACGGACTATTGGAAATGCTAGAGGCTCAAGCTGGTGATATGGCATCTTTAGTTAAAGCTTTGAAGCCAGTATTAAAAAGTCTTCCGAAGGTAATAGATGGTACAACAGAAGTTAAGTTTGGAATAATGTTTACCGCTCTGCAACCATCAGCAGAAACAAATATCTTGAAATAAAGATATAATAATAATTTCCTTTGTGCAAAAATAGCATCATAAAAAGGGCAGTCCTCAAAAATGGACTGCCCTTTCTCATGGTGCTATAAAACAGGATGATATTTTTCGTTAGAATGCATACGCAAATCCTATATTCAGATAAATAGGATACATAGCGAAGCTTATCGTTGTGAAGTCTTTTTTGAAAATGTCATTCAATCCCCACGTGAGATCGGCATACACTTTTAGATGCTTGAAAGCCAACCAATCCGCTCCTGCCTGAACTCCCCATTGAAAGTGGCGAAGCTCTTCCGAGAAATCATACTTTGCGCTTTTATCGCCCTCAATTGATACTTTGTCACCAGTGGGATTTTCTTCACGCAGATATCCGTCGTACACATTTCCTGAAAATTCTCTTTCCAATATGTATGATGCATATACACCAGCTTTCATGTGCCAACGGTCGTTTATTTTGTAAGCGGCTAATACTGGCAATGTGAGATATGAATTATTTACATTCGTACTAACTTTTCCTGTCCAATTCCCTTTTAAACGTCCGCCATCGCTAGCAATGATTTCCATATTATAATTCTTTACTGTAGCATCTGTCTTCATCTTGCGGCTTTCCAAGCGAATTCCGGTAACGATACCCCACTTCTTCGTTGGCTCTATCCATTTAGTCATATTTCCTTCCAAACTGATGGCTAATGAAGGATTATAAGAGTTGATAGATCGTATTTCTGCTGGCAAAGGAATAGGAGAAGTTCCGCCGATACTGAATCCGGCTCTAACTTCATACTCCCAACCGTGAAGTGCTGCATTAATTAAGGTTTTGGTCCGGTTGGTCTGTGCAGAGACAGAATACACGCTAATAATTGTAAATATAAAAGCTATATATAGGTTTCTTTGTGTCATATTTTTCTGTTTTTAGGTTATTCTTCACAAACTAATTCTAGGTCATCTACATAAAGAGTGCTCCCTATTGCCCCTTTGAAACGATCTCCGTCTTTACTGGCAGAAAGTACGATGCTTATCTTATACTCTCCGCGTGATAAAGCTTCCATGTCTACTTCTTTTCCATATTTGTTGTAATCGAATGGTATGTTGAACTCGGTCCATTGATCAGTTTCTTTTCTTTCTTTTTCTGGAAGAAGTGCCAATGCTATCATGCGTGGATCTTTGAATTCATTGATGGCTAGATATCCGTCCATGGTACGAAGTGTTTCATCAGTTTTGTAAAAGATGCCATACACAATGAAATTGTCTTTTTGTTCTGGTATTTCGTTTGTACCATCCATATATGTGCTACCTGCCTTGTATTTGTAATATCCTTTTAGACGGAGCGGTTTTTTGTGGAATATTCTTCCGAAAGCGGTTGATTTTAAAGGATCGCTGACAGAAGAATTGAAATTGAATGTTCCGATGAAAAGATTTCCTGCTGCCAAGGGAGCGCCAACAAGGCTTCCTAATCCTCCGGTTGATTTAGTTACCAGTTTGGCACATTTACTGTTCTCAATTCCTCCGTCGGCTTGTGATGTGGGGTATTCTGTAGCAGGACTATTTCCGGATACTAGCATATATCCTTGATTGGCACTTGCCCATTCCATAAATTCACCTTTTGCTTTGTTCTCTTCATAGAAAATGTGGTATTTGCTGCTTTTGGAACTCAGTTTATCAAAATGAAACTGCTCGGGGATAATTTGCAAATCATCTGAAATACTGACGGAATAGGTGCGATGCCATTTACCATCGGCTGAGGTAACGGTATAACGTACGGGATGAGTGAAGTCTTGGATACTTCCACTTGCAGGTTCGATAGTGGCACCTTCTGTTAATACAAATTCTGGAGCCAATTGTGTAAGGGTAGCTTTGCTATTTACACTGATATAAAGGGGATAAGCATTTATGGATTCATCGTAAGGTTCGTAATAGTTTGTATTGTCATATTCGAATATTTCTTTGGGTAGAATACATTTTAAAATGTCTGCTTCGGTATTCGGTTCTTCGTTTTGTATGCATGCAGTACTCAACAAAGATAACAGTGTTGTGGCTAATACATTTGTAAATTTCATCTTATATATTATGAATTAGTAAATTATGTGGAGCAAAGATACGGATTTTGAATGAACTTCAGGTGATTTTTGCGGAAAAAACTCCCGCACTTCCTTTCGGAAGGAGAGGAAAGGAATGATTAAATATCCAATTAATAGGCTCAAGTTTCGTATCTTTTCATAGTATTTGGCTTGTATTTGGGCTTTTGAAGTAGAAGAATCAGCTGGAGAAGTACAAGAGTTGAACAAAAGAGGTACTTGTACTGCTGTAATAAGTACATGGAACAGATGAAAGAAGTACTTAAAATCTGCTTTTTCAGTACTAAAACGCTCCACTAAAAAAACAATAACTACTCCGGTTTCAGCATTCAGTTTTCTCGTATAAGTGCTTATCTATCGGGCTTTCGGCTGAAAGCGCCTCCTGAAAGTACCATATTTTGTTTTCAGCCCTTACACATGTGACACATACATTCTTTCATACCCACGCCATACGTCCCGTGTGCCCACACCATATATTCACTAGCCCCACGGCATATATCCGCTGACCCCATGGCATATATCTCCCATACGTCGGACATAACACTTGGAAATAGAGGCTCTATTCTAAGGAAGCAGAGCCTCTGATCAGCAATAATAGAGGCTGTATTTTCCTGTAATAGACTCTCTAATTTTGCATAAGCACAGAGGCTGAAAGCAAAATGGAGTGATTTCAGGGGCGCTTTCAGTCGAAAGTCCGATGGATAAGCACTTATACGAGAAAACTGAAAGCTGAAACCGAAATATTTATTGTTTATTTTAAAGACATTCAAATCATAGATAATTCATTTGTAAGAATAGCGAATTTAACTGATATTGTAAACAAAGTTCTTAATTATTTTACTGTATAAGTGTGAAAAGATAAAGCGCTGTTATACAACAAGATGTGCCACCTGTTTTTTCCTTTAAAACAAACGCCCCGTTTCATTTAAAGGAACGGGACGTTTCTCGGGTTCGCCCGATATGGGCATAGTCTAACGGGTGCAAGTCCCTAACGCAGCTTAATAGCGGCAAGCGTACAGCCAAAGGCAAGGGTGTCCGTAGCGATGCGGAATCTGAAGGAAGCCGTAGGCAAATCACTGACTTGACGAACAGAAACTTGATATTAAGGCACATGCTCGTGGGTAAGGTCGCACGACGGACTAAAGCCCTATAGCTATTCGGAACGAGTGGTGTAAATCAAGCAAGTATAAGTGAGAAAGATTATGTTCTTAATCGGGGAGGTCTCACGGACACAGCAAATAGTTTTTTTTTTACGAAAGTTGTGGAGTAAAGCTTGCCGTGAGAAGTCAGCAGACGCCATAGTAGTGGGGAAAAAAGTCAATACAACCTACGAAGGGCAGAACCTAATAATTAAGCGAAAGTAATTGAAACGTACTGTATGAAGGTAAGAATGCAGAAAACATCAGCCCAAGCTAATGACTGCCCTCAAAGAGATAGGTCTGCAACCGAAAGGTATGAGGGAGTGCAGACTTTCATGTGGATATGTGCAGACAACTTCGCGGAAGTACCATTCGACAAGGCACATTTATTGGAACTCATTCTCAGTCCCGACAATCTTAACCGCGCGTACAAGGCAGTGGTAGGCAATAAGGGCAGTGGCGGTATTGACAAGATGTCGTGTGAGCAGTTGCTACCGTGGCTCTTGGCCAACAAGAATGAGTTGACAAGTTCCTTGCAACAAGGGACATACCGTCCCAATCCTGTCCGCAGGGTAGAGATACCCAAAGACAACGGAAAGATGCGGCTATTGGGAATACCCACTGTAGTAGACCGATTAGTTCAGCAAGCCATCAACCAAGCACTGACCCCAATCTATGAGCGACAGTTCTCTCGGACGAGTTACGGCTTCCGTCCCAATCGGAGCTGCCATAGTGCGCTACGAAAGGCGCAAGAGATAGTTGAGAGCGGCTACCGATATGTGGTCGACCTTGACCTTGAACGCTTCTTCGATACCGTAAATCACAGCAAGCTCATAGAAATCCTCAGCCGCACGATAACAGACGGCAGAGTAGTCAGTCTAATACACAGATATCTAAGCAGCGGAGTAATTACCCGAGGACTTTTTGAAGCGAGCGAAGAGGGCACACCGCAAGGTGGACCTCTAAGTCCGCTGTTGAGTAACATAATGCTCAACGAATTGGATAAGGAACTCGAACTCCGAGGACACCCGTTTGTCCGATATGCCGATGATGCCCTGATATTCTGTAAATCCAAACGAGCCGCACAGCGTGTAAAGTCAAGTATCACACGATTTATCGAGGGGAAACTCTTTCTGAAAGTAAATCGGGAGAAAACCGTAGTGTCCTATGTACGAGGAGTTAAATTCCTCGGCTACTCCTTTTATGTAAACAAAGGCAAATGTCTGCTTGCTGTACACCCCAAAACCAAAACCAAGATGAAAGCCAAGCTCAAAGAGTTGACGAGTCGCAGTAATGGTTGGGGCTATGAACGCAGGAAACAGAAGCTGAAAGAGTACATACGGGGTTGGATAGGGTACTATCATCTTGCTCAGATAAAACGGCTTTGCCTTGAAACCGATGAATGGTTAAGGCGACGGATACGAATGTGTATATGGAAAGCATGGAAGAAACCCAAGACGAGGATAATCAACCTCAAACGATGTGGCATAGCCGCCCGGCAAGCCTATCAATGGGGGAACACACGTCTTGGTAATTGGCGTATAGCCGACAGCCCGATTTTGACACGAGCCCTATCAAATGAGAATCTGAAAAAGGCAGGGTATATCACGCTGACGGATAGTTATCTCGAATGGCATCCAAAATAGGAACCGCCGTATGCCGAACGGCACGTACGGTGGTGTGAGAGGTCGGAAAATGAAAGTAGGAAGAAAGCTTTCGTTTTCCTCCTACTCGATTGTGCATCGGGGCGTTCCTTTAAAAGGAACGGTGACCCGGTTTTAGCCTATGGACAAAATATAAATATATCTTCTTTTATTCATTCCGAATTTTGCTCATAACGCGGAAGAACACAATGAAGAAATAAGACTCTACTTCAACTAAGTAGCTAAAGATGTGTTAAATCCCCAAGAATAATGACTGAACCTTTTTTTATTGATATTATAAATAAGTTATTCCCTCTTTGCATTCCTGGGCTGTTTTATAACAAATCTAACTTCCTTGTTATAATCAGCTTGTACTGTTGTTTCATTTCTTGGGGCAAGAAAGAAATATCTATAAACTCCAGCCACTTGTCGGTAACCTTTATGAATTTAGAAAATAGATTGTCTATGATTTTTTCCTCCAAGCTACAACCATTCATTGCAACTTCAAAATCAGAACGCTTGATTTTGCGTCTTTTACCGTTTAGTGTCAAAGCCAATTCTTCGGTGTCCTCCGGCATGAGGAGTGCCGTAGAGAGCATGTCATATCCCGGAGTCAGCGAATAATAGCCTTTACGCTGACTATAAAGTGAAAAGTTTTTCAGATGCATATCCGCGTTGCCGGTCAACCATGAGAAAACGACTTGTTCCCAGAAGTTTATTACGTCAAGTTTAGGTACAGAGGAATATTGCATAATTATTTTTGCTATCTTTTCATAAGAACCCTTATATTTATATTCTGTGAGACGCTCCGAGAGCTGACACATATCTTCCATTGGCAGCTTTTCACCCTTCGAGGTTCTATCTATGCGTTTAGTGATATAAGCTAATTCACCGTCAGCAAAACGAATCAGTGAATGAGGAACAACGTTTACTTTAGCTAATTCGGCAAGATGCATTGTTAAGTCCTCAACTTCAGGCATGTATTTAAATTGTTCCGTTTGCGGTTTGAGAATATAACGCCCCCATAAACCTACGATAGTAAAGCGTTGTGGTTGGTTAGGGGACGATGATATATCGAGAGACAATTTAGCTTGCACTCCTGTAAGTGTGGTTTGTGAACGTATGACTTGTTCGGCAAGTTGCTTAATATCCGCTTTTGTATAAGGTAGGAGAGGAACAGTTTTGCTCCCAAATATTTTCTTTCCACATTGAGGGTGAAAATCAGTTTCTCCCTCGCCAAGTTCCTGATAACAATATAGGCATCTGTTCATCATTATTCTTTATTTAAGATGGGAATCACACTAACTGCACCGATGCAATCTTTGCAACAGGCAAGGAGTAGTGACATGCGGTCACGACGATTTATCTTCCAACTTTTCTCGGCAATATCCAAGAGCCAGCCTTCGGGAATGAGACCGTCAAAGAATGGGAATAATATTAGACTTGTATATGGCTTTTCAGAGATTGGAAGCGTGAGGCTGACAGGTTCAGCATCGCTGGATTTAATGTAGGCTGCATCATATTGAAAGGTGTAACCATTTTCATCTTCTGTAAGCAGTCCTGCCAACTGGTCTTGGTTGTATATGTGTGCTTGTCTCATAGCTTGTTGAGTTTACTTATTGGTACAACCCCCACTTCCATTCCAAAGAGACTAAGCACTTGATTTACTTTATCAAGACGCAAAGTTTGTTTTCCCTGCTCAAGTTCGCGCACAAAGCGCAACCCAACTCCTGATTTTTCGGAGAGTTCTACTTGGGTCAAGTTATGTTCTTTACGCATTAGCTTTACGTATTCTGATAATGATTTATCGTTCATATTATACCCTTTTGGGTACAAAGATAATGTAATTTCTCTGATTTACACCCTTTAGGGTATAAATTTAGTTGTGGTTTTATGAATTATACCTTATGGGGTATAAAAAACTCCCGCACTTCCTTTCGGAAGGCGGGAGCCTTTAAATAAACTATAGCTTATATATCTTTCGCTGATTATACGATACCTTGTGCCATCATTGCTTTAGCAACCTTCATGAATCCGGCTACGTTAGCACCCTTCACATAGTTTACGTATCCGTCGGCTTCTGTACCGTACTGAACGCAAGCTTCGTGGATATTCTTCATGATGCTCTTCAGTTTTTCGTCTACTTCTTCAGCACTCCAGCTCAATTTGATAGAGTTCTGAGTCATTTCAAGACCTGATACTGATACACCACCGGCATTAGCAGCTTTACCCGGAGCGTAAAGGATCTTAGCGTCCTGGAATACTTTGATAGCTTCCGGAGTAGAAGGCATGTTAGCTCCTTCAGATACAGCGATACAACCGTTTGCTACCAGCTGACGAGCGTGGTCGCCATTCAATTCGTTTTGAGTTGCAGAAGGAAGAGCGATATCACATTTTTCACCCCAAGGTTTAGCTCCTTCTACATATTTGCAACCATATTTTTCTGCGTATTCACGGATACGGCCACGGTACAGATTCTTTAGTTCCATGATGTAGTCCAGTTTTTCGCGGTCGATACCATCCGGATCGTAGATATAACCGTCAGAGTCAGAGCAAGTAACTACTTTACCACCCAGTTCGATTACTTTTTCGATTGTATATTGAGCAACGTTACCGGAACCGGAAACCAGACAAACTTTACCTTTCAGGTCAGTGCCTTTTGTTTTCAGCATTTCCATCAGGAAGTAGATGTTACCATAACCGGTAGCTTCCGGACGAATCAGTGAACCACCGAATTCGCGGCCTTTACCTGTGAATGTTCCGGTAAATTCATGAGCCAGTTTTTTATACATACCGAACATGAAACCTACTTCACGGCCACCAACACCGATGTCACCGGCAGGAACGTCAGTTTCAGGACCGATGTGACGCCACAGTTCCAGCATGAATGCTTGTACGAAGCGCATTACTTCGGCATTTGACTTTCCACGAGGAGAGAAGTCGGAACCACCTTTACCACCACCCATCGGCAGCGTAGTCAGTGAGTTTTTGAATGTTTGTTCAAAGGCAAGGAACTTCAAGATAGAAAGGTTTACAGATGCATGGAAACGGATACCGCCTTTGTAAGGACCGATCGCGTTGTTGTGCTGAACACGGTAACCCATGTTGGTCTGAATATTACCTTTATCATCCATCCAAGTCACGCGGAACTGATATACTCTATCAGGAATACACAAACGTTCGATCAAGTTTACTTTATCAAACTCCGGGTGTTTGTTGTATTCTTCTTCAATAGTAGAAAGTACTTCTTCTACTGCTTGATGATACTCCGGTTCATTGGGAAATCTTCTTTTCAGATCGTCTAATACCTTTGCTGCATTCATAATCTTTTTTTCTTTAATTGGTTGATATAAAAATAATGTGCTAATTTGACAATTTGCTCATGTGCCGCTCGACTATGTGCTTTTCTGCCGTATAGCAATTTGCACACTTGTATATGGGTACATCGGATTTTTATTTCCGGTTGCAAAAGTAAAGATAAAAATTGAACTGGCAAACATTTTATAAAGAAAAATGCGATAAAACATCAAATTTGATATTTTATCGCATTAAAAATAGGAAAAAAGATATTTATTTGTTCTTTTTGATCGACTTATAAACAGGAATAAATACTAATGCTGCCGAAATGACAAGCATTACTATCGTCATCCCGTCAATTCGTTCGGCTTTTGTTAGAACTAAATAGCAAAGCGCCAACCAAAGCAGGCTGATGCAAACTATTTGTGATTTGGATAACGGGCGTTTCATTTCACTCCTCTTTTCTTTTTGTCAACAATGGCGTCGATCACGGCTACGGCTGTGATATTCACAATGTCACGGACAGAACTTTCGAAATCGGTGAAGTGGATAGGTTTGTTCAATCCCATCTGGATAGGGCCGATGAATTCTGTATCCGGGTCCATTGCCTGCAACAGTTTGTAGCCGGCGTTTGCTGAACTTAGGTTCGGGAAAATCAGAGTATTTACATCTTTACCTTTCAAGCGGGTAAACGGATATTTGGTATCACGCAATTCGCGGTTCATGGCAAAATTTACCTGCATTTCGCCGTCGATAGCCAATTCCGGATATTCGTCCTGCATGTGAGCAACTGCTTCGTGCACTTTCACTGGGCTACCTGCGGTATCAGCGCCGAAGTTAGAGTATGACAACATAGAGATAACCGGTGTGTGATTGAAGAAACGAACTGTTTTATCGGACAGTTTGGCGATATCAATCAATGTTTCCGTATCGGGGTGGCGGTTAATCAATGTGTCTGCCAGGAAGTAAGTACCTTTCTTGGAGTTCAGGATATGCATGGTACCGAAGTGTTTGAAGCCCGGTTGGATGCCGATCACTTCTTTTGCCACTTTGATCGTATTGCTATATCTTGTATAAAGTCCGGTGATGAATGCGTCTGCATCTCCTGTTTCCACCATCATCATACCGAAGTAGTTGCGTTCGAACATCTTGTCGTTGGCTTCTTCGTAGGTAAATCCTTCGCGTGCACGTTTTTCTGCAAGGATGCGGGAGTAACGCTCGCGACGGTCTGATTCGTCCGGGTGACGAAGATTGACGATTTCAATACCTTCCAGACTAAGCTCCATTTCTTCTGCCAGTTTTCCGATAGCTTCGTCGTTTCCTAATAAGATAGGATGACAGATACCTTCGGCTTTTGCTTCAACGGCAGCTTTCAGCATATTCGGGTGGATACCTTCGGCAAATACGACACGTTGCGGTGAGCGGCGGGCAGTATCATACAGTTGGCGGGTCAGTTTGGATTCGTAGCCCATCAATTCGCGCAGGTGAACACAGTAAGCGTCCCAGTCTTTGATTTCTGTGCGAGCCACTCCGCTTTCCATAGCAGCTTTTGCCACTGCGCAGGAAACTTCGGTGATGAGGCGTGGATCTACCGGTTTCGGGATAAAGTATTCCGCACCGAAAGAAAGGTTGTTTACGTGGTAGGCTGCGTTGACTACATCAGGCACCGGCTGTTTTGCCAGGTTGGCAATGGCGTGTACGGCCGCAATTTTCATTTCTTCGTTGATTGCTTTAGCTTGAGTGTCCAAAGCACCGCGGAAGATATATGGGAAACCGATTACATTATTAATCTGGTTCGGATAGTCGGAACGTCCGGTAGCCATCAGTACGTCAGGACGTGCTGCCATGGCATCTTCGTAAGAGATTTCCGGTGTCGGGTTGGCCAATGCGAATACGATGGGCATCGGAGCCATGCTGCGTACCATATCTTGACTCAACACATTTCCTTTTGACAGGCCGAGGAATACATCCGCGCCCTTGATTGCTTCTTCCAGTGTATGGATATCTGTGCGGTCGGTTGCAAAATATCTTTTCTGCTCGTTCAGATCGGTACGTGTCTTGCTGATAACGCCTTTACTATCCAGCATGACAATATTTTCGAGGCGAGCGCCCAAAGATACATATAATTTAGTACAAGATACTGCGGATGCACCGGCACCGTTCACGACGATTTTCACATCCTCGATTTTCTTTCCTGCCACCTGCAAGGCATTTACCAAACCGGCGCTGGAGATAATAGCAGTACCGTGCTGGTCGTCGTGCATTACAGGAATGTCTAATTCTTCTTTCAGGCGACGTTCGATTTCAAAACATTCGGGCGCCTTGATGTCTTCCAGATTGATACCTCCAAAGGTAGGAGCGATTGCTTTCACTGCCGCAATGAATTTCTCCGGATCTTTCTCGTCTACTTCGATGTCGAAAACGTCGATACCGGCATAGATTTTGAAAAGCAGCCCTTTACCTTCCATTACAGGTTTGCCGCTTAATGCGCCTATATCGCCCAGTCCGAGTACGGCTGTACCGTTAGAAATAACAGCTACAAGATTTCCTTTAGCTGTATACTTGTATGCATCCTGCGGGTTCTTCTCAATTTCGAGACAAGGTTCTGCTACACCGGGGGAATATGCGAGTGATAAGTCGGTTTGTGTACTATAAGGTTTGGTAGGCACTACCTCAATCTTGCCGGGTTTGCCCTGTGAGTGATAGAGCAAAGCGGCTTCTTTCGTTATTTTAGCCATGGTATATATGTAATTTGTTAATAAGTTATCAATTGGCTGCAAATGTAGGAATAAAAGTTAGAAATTGTAGTATTTCGGAGATAATTTCTATTAATTTTATAGCAAAATGACTAAAATAATGGGTATATATGTAATTTAGCTGTAATTGTGTCTCATTTGTGAAAGGAAGGTGTGTTAAAATACTCTTATCACTTTCATTTAGGCACGGATTACACGGATTAATACGGTTCCATTAAACTAAAACTGTGTAATTCGTGCCTAAATAATATCAATCTAATAGATGATTTTACTTTTGACCCATTCTGATCCTGTTGCTTATTCTTTTTCTGACGGTGTATGCGTTGTCCGCCAAAATGTATTCTTTACTTCGCGGGCTACCTCTCTCCAACTTGGCATGCTTTTTAATGAACGGCGAACCGGAAAATCATAAAGCAATAATAATAGGAAAAGGAAGATGCAGGCATAAGCCACCCATCCATAAATTTGCTTGATGCTTATTTCCATCATCTGATTGATAAATTCTTCCATATAATGACCTATGTTGAACGGGCTGCTGCTGAAAGACACATGGTCGATGGCCGAACCGTAACGTGCCAGATTGTCGGGAACATAATAAGCCAATCCCTGCGCATAGACCGCACAGCCTAATACACCGCCAACTACCATGTGCAGCATATTGAATACACTTAATCCCTGGAAGAAATGCTGGAACGTCATGGTTTCTTCCAGACACACCATGAAGGTGGCACTCAAGACGGCATAGGCAAATCCCCTGCACACCGTTGGCAGGTAGAGCTGTGAAATATGTATATCAGTAGATAGAGTCAGGTAAAAACCGATCAGATAGCCGATCAGCCCAACGAAGCCGACAATAATCAAGCGCACATAGTTGTATTGTTTGATGTGCATCCACCAATAAGAGAATACACAACCACAAACGATACCGATAATGGCAAACCAGTCGAGTTGTGAACTGACCAGTTCTTCATATTTCATCACTTCTTCGTAAAAGACTTCTTCTAATACATGCTCGGTTGCAAGAAACGCTTCCACTAATGTGACTAGTCCTAATAAGGACCAAAAGTGGCGATAAGTCCACATCTTCGGTTCGAGAAAAGGATGGCGGATTGTCATCATACGCCAAATACAAATAGCCAGAGTGATGAAAATCACGATAGTCAGTTGGCGGATTACCGGGCTGTTCCACCAGTTGTACCAGTCTCCGTAGTTGAAGAGGAAGGCGATTTCCGCTAATAAGGAGGCCCAGAGCACTCCACCCAGCCAGTCGATACCGAACAGGGGAAATTTGCGCATGAACCTGAAATGTTTCACACAAGTAAACTGAATCAGCAGGACGATTAGCATTAATCTGGCGATGAACAGATTCATATATGTCCAGTGGTAGTGATACATTAAATAAGTCGTAATCAGGTCGGACAGCTGAATACTTCCCAGAATTACAATATGAAGCCAGGGAAAGAAAACCGTGAAATCCCGTTTGGGAGTCATCCATAACTGAATATTGGACATACATTCAAAAGTTCCCTGTATTTTGCACATTCCTTCGATGAAACAGATCAGCCACAACAGTGGGAGGAAGGTGATATGTGGAGCTATCAAGTTACAGAGTAAGACTCCCAGTGCTGCCGATGTGAGTAGGGTTTTATTGGTAAAACGAAACTTCATGCGAAACAATAACGGGAAATAGATTGCCATACCTGCCAGATTAGCGTACATGCACATTAAAATATCCTCACGCATCAGTGCCATGCTGCCGATCATCTGATTCAATGCACCCAGATAGACGCCGCCCGATAATTGGAAAGTGACGGCAATGAAAAGATAAATCCACGGCTGCATCTTCCGCGGCACGAAGCTGCGGAATATTGGCATAACGAAAGGAACATTCAGAACAGGAGCACTCATAAAAATTAAAGATTAGAAATTAAAGATTAAAAATTAAAACGATAATTAAAGCAATAATTAAGCAATTTATAATTAAAGCAATAATTAAAACGATAAAGGGTTGAAGCGGTTAGTACTTCACCTCACATTCTACGTTGAAGCCTGCACGCATACGTTTCAAATCTTCCGGTTTGTTTCCTTTCAGACTGATGCGTACGGGAATACGTTGCTCCACTTTGACGAAATTACCGGTGGCGTTATCTTGTGGAATCATTGAAAATGCCGCTCCTGTTGCGTCGGAAATAGACTCTACTACTCCTTTGAATGTTATGTTTGGCACGGCGTCTGCGGTTATTTCCACTTCTGCGCCTTCCTTGATATTCGGAAGCTGGGTTTCGCGATAATTGGCGATTACCCACAGGTCGCTGCTGTCTACGATGTCGACCATGGTTTGTCCCGGCTGTACCAGCTGGCCTTCCAAAATTTCTTTCTTTCCTGTGGTACCGTCACATGGAGCAATGATAACTGTATAAGAAAGATTCAGACGGGCAAGCTCTAATGCAGCTTCTGCCAGGCGGACACCTGCCTCATTCTGTCCTAAACGATGGGTTTGCTCGCTTTTCACTAAAGAGGTAGACAATTTAGCTCGTGACACCTGTTCATAACGGGCTTTGGCTGCTTCGTAAGCTGTATGTACGTTGTCATATTGTTGTTTAGTCACTGCATCTTCCTGCAATAACTTTTCGAAACGGTTCAGTTCGCGTCTTGCATTTTCCATTTGTACACGTACTTCCTCAATGCTTGCGTCGCTCACGCTCAAGTTGTTTTGAGTAGTGGCGATGCCAATGGTAGTGGCCTGTCTTCCTGCGGTAGCATTAGCTAAATCAGCTTCTGCCTGTGCCACACGGAGGCGGAATTCGGTATCTTCGATGATAAGGAGCGTGTCGCCTTTGTGTACTTGTTGATACTCGTCGAAACAGATTTTTTTGATGAACCCCGGAACACGAGTGTTGATTGGCGTGATATGTTGTCTCACCTGCGCATTATCAGTATATTCAATGTTTCCAAGGTGAATGAACCGGGAACAAACATAGGTGACACCACCGATAAGAAGACAGATTATCACAATATTATATATAATCTTCTGGGTTTTTCTAGCTATCATAATCATTTATATTTTAAACAGTAAGTAATTTCATTCTCTTAATTTACAATCCAAATTGTCTAATCGTAAAATCTATAGGGTATGTGTGATATATTTCATTTTATAGTAACTGTATATCAAGTTGATGCGTGCATTGACCAGACCGAGGTCGGCGCTTAGTTTCATGTTGCTGGCGTCGAGCATATCGGTGAGCAGAGCGAGATCATTTTTATAGCGGTTGCTGATTACGTTATAGTTTTGGTCGGCGAGTTCCACACTTTTCTCCTGCGTACGTAAGTCGGTAAAAGAAGTGAGGAAGTTGACATAATTTGCCTGAACTCCGTTTTCTATTTGTTCCTGTGCCAATGAATATTCTTCCTGTGCCCTGCGTGCGTTCAATTTTGCCTGACGTACTTTCTTGTTATTTTTGAATAAAGAAGAAAGGTTGTATTTTATGCCGACACCCACATACCAGTAATTGAAGTTGTTGTCTAGTACCGGGACTTCAATCGTGATAGGACCGTCCAAATGCTCTCCGGCTACAAGAGCAATTTTGGGAAGCAGTTCCGAACGTTCCAGTTTTACTTTTTGCTCGCTCATTTGTACAGACAGTTGGGCTTGTTGCAGGCCGACATTACTTTGGGTCGCCATCATTTGCCAGTCGTTTTCTGCCAGTGCTTTCACTTCCTCATCCAACAAGGTAGAATCAGGGACGATTTCTGTTCCGGCGGGCAGGTGTAGCGTAGTCACCAGTTGGTGATTCATAATTTTGCAGGCATCCTGCACCTTTGCCAGTTGCAGTTTAAGCGTCTCTTTCTGCAGTTCATAACGGGTGATATCATTCTTTAAAGCTGTTCCCTGCGTACGGCGTGATTCCATATTGCGGATAACCTGTTCCGTCAGGTCCAGATTTTTTTGTAACACTTGCAACTGGTTATTCAATTTATATAAATCCAGATAATAACCGGTCAGAAGAAAGCGGATCTCCTGACGGTTCTTTTGCCAGTCTAATGCAGCCATTTGTTGCCCGAGTTCTGCCAAAGTAATGCTGCTGTTGATGGCTCCACCGGCATAAATCACTTGCTGCGCCTCCAAAGCAAAGTTATTGCCGAAGTGCGGCATAGGAATGTTTTGCCCGTTTTTGAAATCACGGTCCCACAAATATCCGTCACCCAGGTAACTGAATGAGAGTGAAGCCCCTATGTCCGGTAAACGTTGTGACTTGGCAGCTTTCAAAGCTTCTTTGGCTGCCTCTTCCCCCGTTTTATACGTTTGAATACTCTGACTGTTCTCGTCTGCCAGACGGAACATTTCGTTAATGCCCAAAACTCTCCTGTCAAGCGTCTGGGCAAACAGTCTTTGGCTACATAGCACGGCGTATAGCAGCACTATGAGCCATCTTTTTTTGCTCATAAAGTGAAATGAAATTTAATTAATAGTAGAAGTTTGAATTTTCTATGGTAAATTCTCTGTAGTGAAGACCGAATTATCAAATTTGCACTGCCACACCCCAACCGTGAAAGTCATGCATTTTGTTCTTGTAACGAATGTCGATTTGATAATATCTTAGTTTCATCTTAATACCTGTTTTCTATTTTGGATTTGCGAAATTATGAAAAAAAACAGGTAAGTTGTAACCTTATAGATGTCTAAATATAATGTTTTTTAACGATTATCGAATGGTATGTTGGGTAGAGGAAAGTAGCCTCATCCCATGGACGTAAGTTCATATATGCATGCCCTGCTATTCATGATTGTCAAGGTTATGGAACTTTAATACAAAGAAAAGAGAGGGTTGTTCTGAAAAGAGCCGGTTTTGTTCTGATTAAGTCTACTGGTAAGCCATAGAAAACGTGTACCTTTGCCCCCGAATTTAAATGATTGATTATAAATGTATAGTAAATACCCTCATATCTACCGGAGTAGTTTTGAAGGTCTACCAATGCTCCGGTTAGGTGTTTCTGATAGGAGAAACTTGGAGAGAATATGAGGTTATTCGATAAGTTGTATAAGGTCGAAATACATAGGAAGAGTGTCCTCACAAGGTTGATTTATAAGGGGATGAAAGCCGTTTTTCTCATAAAAAGAAACAGCTGACAGATATGCATCTACTGTAAGAAAACGAGTTGCTGATACAGACTGGCGATTGATAAGCATCTGTTTTACTGCAGAAATAATATCGGTACCAATTCCTTCACCACGATGGGAAGTTGCTACACCTAATCTACCGATTTTCACAGCGGGATAACTTCCAAGGTGCTTTCTGTGCGGAAATGCCTTGCGAAGTTTTCTCCAATAGTTTTTATCTATAGTTGTCTGGGATATTTTATCATTCAGCAAACTGAAGAAAGCAATTGTCTCATCATCATCTTCCATAATAAAGGTATTGGCAATTAACTTCTCTCGGTAAAAGCGGGCGTCTTCCAACAAAAAGCCATTCAAATCGTCGTTTCCGCAATTGAATGGCTTTATATTCTCTGTGTCTTCAATCTTAATCAGTCTCATCAAGGAAGTCACATCATAAACGTTGCTATTTTCTTTAATTTCTCATATGCAGCTTTGACCCGCTGCTTTTCTTGTTGGGAAGCAGGTTTAACATTCTGCATTGATGCCAGGAAACGTTTGGCATCTTCACCAAAGAGTATCGGGGTTTCTTTAATTGGTCTTGCCATATTACTTTTTCCTTTTTTACGTGAATACTCTTGCAAAGATAGTCCATTTCTTCCTTAGTTCCAAATAGTTTCTGCCAAAGAATGCTTATTTATGTTTCTCCGGAAAAACCTACAATCTTACCTCTTTCGTGAATACTTCTCCGAAACGATTCTTAACCACCACTTTGACAGACTTCGTACCTTTAGCAGGCTGTGCCCGGAAAAGATGCCGTGTATGATAGCCGGTTTTCTTCCCTTTCACCATGTTGATGTAGTCCTGATCTTCATCATCAAAAGCCTGCATGGCCCCTTTCAATACTCCGTCTTCGTACCAGTTTACCGTATACGTTCTGTCCCAATCCCAGATGTTGGCTACCACATAGTCTTTCTGGCTTTCAAATTCTCCCGGCTTGTAGAGCCGGAACTGATAATCGGGAGAACAGCCTGTCGCTTTGTAACGCCACTTCACATCGTCACCTTTCACTTCTACCACCAGGTAACCGTTCGGCGCTCCGCAACGGTTCACGTGTCCTGCCCACCATGCACCGCAGGCAGCTCCGATATTATGTTCATAAATAGTAGGCGCAGGTTGCTGATTCTCATAGAAATGTGTGTGTCCCGAAAAAATATGAACCTGATACGGTCTTAATAGTTGGAAAAGCGCGTTGGCGTTGCGTGCATTTCCACCGGCAGACACCGTGTTGTTGGCTACCGGAGCGTGTACGTTCAGGAATACGGTGCTTCCTTCGGGCACATAACTTAAATCTTTTCTCAACCAGTCCAGATCTTCCGGCGTGAATCGTTCCGTGTATTTCTTATTACCATCGTAGTCGATGTCTTTCATTGCGATTACATGGATTTTTCCAATGTTGAATGAATAGTTGGCCGGACCGAACGACTGGTAATAATTCTGTTCCCCATATCCGTCTGCCGGATGGTCCGTCTGTGCCATGGATTTGTAGAGCAGGTTGAAATCATGGTTTCCCATTAGTTGGAACATTGTGATACCTAAATTAGAGACGGCTTGCCGGTAAGGAGCATATAAGTTCATGGCATCCCACACAAGGTCGCCCAGTCCCATACCAACGATTTCGAAGTTCTTTAGCGAGTCGGCAGTCTGTTTCAGGTCGGGCACTGTCTCTGTGCGGAAGCGGTTCAGTTGTTTCTCGTTCCTCACTTGCGGATCGGAAATGGCGATATATACAAATTCATCCGCCGGCTTCTGCCGCTTGGTCAGAACGAAGTTGCACTGATTCTCGCTTTTCTTCGCATCCAAATATTGATAGAAGCCGTCGGCTACACCCTCTTTGGAAGGAAGCTCATAGTCTGCCGGAGTAGAGATGTAAACCATCGGATAACGTGCCGGATCGGTGTTTAAAACATAGTTTCCTTGCGCGTCGGTCGTTTTAAAATGCGCACCGTCAGTTACTACTACACCGCTGACAGGCTTACCTGTGTTATCTTTCACACTGCCTTTCACAACAGTCTGACCAAAAGCGGCAACAACATTTAGCTGGAGACATAAGATTGCCACAAACAGCATATTTCTATTATATACTTTTTTCATTGCTTATAACTTTCTTAGAGTGACTTGATTGAATAATGCGATAATCTCTTCCGGTTCGTCTGCCGACTTTACAGCCTCTTCGAAAGACTTGCTGTTATCGTCGAAACACATCACATTGGCACAATCCAGAATGTGTGCCATGTTGGATGTAGCAACTTCCCGGCTCACTTCTTCCTTTTTCAGTGCCTTTTTATAATATTTGTTCACCTTGTTGACTGCCTTGTAAATGGAAGGCTTCAAAATCTCAACGGAAGAATCAGTGAATCCGATCGTTACATCATACTCGTGCGTGTAATTCTGGATGAAAGTATTCCATTTTCCGGTAATGTCACTACCTAGATAATGTTCCGTTTCAAACACCGGTTTAGTTGTCGGAATCTCTCCATATACATCGAATATAAATGTAGCTTTGGGTTTCTTCCCTACGGGAGTCGCTTCTTTCTCTGCTCTATTTCCTGCTGTATTTCCTACCGTATTCTCCGCAATGTTTCTTGAAACATTTTCCTTTCCGCGGATATTTTCGTTCATGGCAAGTTCTCCTTTCTGTGCCATTGCTGTCATTGTTATATATAACATGACAGCCATACTGATAATTTTCTTCATACACATTGAATTTTAAATTTATGGTTGATACATTTCTTTATTTGCCATATTCCGTTATTGTTGCCACATTAATCGAATATTAAAATCATCACCTCCCATATTCTGCTTGGCAGCCTGATAGTTTTTCAGGTTGGTGCGTTGCAGGGCAGCCGGATATTTGAAACGTTTGGGCATTTGGTTGTTGGCATTCGCGATGCCGGGTCCTACGGGCAACACAGGAAAGCCGGTACGGTTATATTCGAACCACTGCTGATAGTCGCAGAAGAACAGTGCGACGAATTTCTGGTTCATGATACGTTCCAAAGTATCGTCATAAGCTGCTTCCGGATTCTCAAAGTAATTGTCGGGCAATACCTGTCCCCACTGTTCGATAGCTGCCTGCACTCCTTTCTGATACGCTTCTTTGGCAGCGTTGCTTCCTCCGTCGATCACCCCTTTCTTCAGTAGTTCCGCTTTGATAAATTCAACTTCGGCATAAGGCATCATGGCAAGTTTCATGGGAGCTTTCGCCATTTCTTGATTCAGTCCCGAAGCCGTGATGGAGGGCAACGTCTGATAACCGCTGGGCAAGCCTACATAATCCTTTGTCTGGTCGGGCAGAGTGACCTGCGTTGCATACACTTGCAGACGAGGGTCGTTCCATCCTTTTAGCAGGTCGACAAAGAACTCGGAAATCTGAACGTATGAAGTGAAATCCTGCGGCCGGGTGAGCGGAGCTTCCTGCGGATAAGTTCCGCTGATGGCAAGCAGGGCGGCGTCATCGTTCGATTCGAATACCGGATAGGTGGCGGGATCGGTTAGCATCGTGCGCAATTCCTGTTTCGCGTTGAACTCCGGAACGTCGATCACGCGGAGTAATGCACGCAGGCGGAGCGAGTTGCAGAACTTCTTCCATTTCTTTATACCGGTTGCATCTCCTTTAGACGTGTTGTATAACATTTCGCCCGATTGGTTGTAGATCAGTCCGTTAGCTTCGTCAAACAGTTCGTTTGCCGTTTTCAGGTTGTCGATAATTTGTCGGTACACTTGTTGTTGGGTGTCGAACTTCGGCGCGAGTATTCCTTCATCGGCAGAGCAGGCTTCACTCATCGGGACGTCACCGAAAGCATCGGTTAGAATCTGGTACAGCCAACTTTGCAGTGTGAGTGAGATGGCGTCATAATTGGGTTGTTTGGAAGCCTCCGGGAGTTTTTCGGTGAGACGCGTCATCTCTTTGGCGTTATTGATCCATTTATAAAAGGTAGTCCATGTGCCGTCTCCCTGGCTGTCCGTCATATACCACCATCCGACACCGTTAGTGCTGGAAGTAGATACAGCGCATTGCATCAGGTCGTAGGTGTAGTTGTTGTAGAGTTTCCAGTTGTAGACAGACGTTTCGTAGAGAATCGGGTTGAGCAGCGTGCCGGGATTCACCTCGTCCATGCGGGTGGGGTCCGTATTCAGTTCGTCGAAGCTGGTACAGGAGGTTGTACAGAGTGTTCCGCACACTATTATTCCTCCTGCTATATTCTTTAAAAAATTACAGGTTTTCA
Source organism: Bacteroides sp. MSK.20.12 (assembly GCF_019052435.1). NCBI lineage: Bacteria > Pseudomonadati > Bacteroidota > Bacteroidia > Bacteroidales > Bacteroidaceae > Bacteroides > Bacteroides sp. MSK.20.12. The sequence continues at coordinate 36,724 of NZ_JAHQVH010000014.1, forward strand.
TGAGTCAGTGTTTAAAAAGATAAGTTAATATTCAATCCGAAAGTACGTGCCGTAGGCAGTGACCCCGTTTCTACACCCGTTACCATCGAACTTCCGTTGAGGGCGGCAGATTCGGGGTCAAATAAAGGATAATCCGTGATGCAGAACAAGTTGCGTGCATAAAACGCTATCGATGCTTTGCTGAAAGGAGTTTTCTTCAGTGTGCTGCCCGGTAATTTATATTCCAGTCTCATTTCACGCAGTTTGAGGAAATCGGTGCTGAAAGTGTTCGTCTCCACGTTTGCCATCCGATAGTACTCTTTATAATAGCTTTCCACGGTCACCACTTTAGTGTTTTTCGAGAAGCTACCGTCGTCGTTTTTCACTACACCCGGGGCAATCATATACATTCCGTCCTGCGGTGAAAGTCCGGCGGTGGCAATGCGCGGATCATCTTTCGACATATAAAATTCCGTTCCCGGCAGACGTCCGTTCAGGGTATGTGCCAGTTTTCCCTGTTCCGTCATTTTGTGGTGAGAGTGCGAATACATTTTTCCTCCCACCTGTCCGTCGAGCAGGACGCTAAGAGTAAAGTTTTTGTAGGAAAATTCGTTATACAGTCCGGCTTTCCATTTCGGATAGGCTGTGGCTATGTATTCAATCTCTCCCGAACGTTCGGGCAGTCCGTTGTCATTGATGACAACGTTTCCTTCCGGGTCGCGCACCAGTTTGTAGCCCCAGAGGTCGCCTGTCGTACCTCCCACGCGTCCGATGATGGAGACGTTGCCGATACTGCTGATTAACTGATTCTCGTCTGCTCCTTCCGCCAGCGAAATAATCTTGTTTTCGTTTTTAGACCAGGTAAAAGTGGCGTTCCAGCGGAAATCTCTGCTGACTACCGGGGTAACGTCCAATTGGATTTCATAACCACGGTTGCGGACACATCCCGAATTGATAGTCGCTTTGCTGTAACCTGTAGTCGGGTCCATCGGAGCATCCAGAATTTGGTTTTTGGTGCGGTTGTAATAGAATGTGAAATCGAGTCCGATGCGGTTTTGGAACATACGCAGGTCGAAACCGGCTTCGTAGTTGGTTGAAATTTCCGGTTTGAAGTCCTGATTGTACAGTGTGGAAGCAACGACAGCCGATCCGGGGAAATCGCTCGTGCCGTAGTAGGGCGATGTTTTGTAAGGGTCTGTGTCGTTACCCACCTGGGCGAAAGAACCTCTTACTTTCAACAAATTGATTGGTTCCGGCATTAGGAACAGTTCGTTCATCACTGCGCTGACGCTGACCGACGGATAGAAGAAGGAACGGTTGCTCTTCGGTAGGGTAGACGACCAGTCGTTACGTCCGGTGACGTCGAGAAACAGTTTATCCTTATATGCGAAGTTGGCTGTGAAATAGAGACTGTTCAATGCTTTCTTTTTGATGACAGTCTGCACGTTCGGGTTGGAGACACCGTTTGCCAGTTTGTAGACTCCCGGCGTAATTAGTCCCACCACCGAGGCGGCGAGCATATCATAGCTTTGTTGCATCATGTTTCCTCCCGCCGAAGCATTGACGTGCAATCCGTTAGCGAAGGAATCATGGTACGTAAATAAAGCGTCGCTGTTTAATTCATAATCGAACACATTCTGTTTTTTGAAGAATCCGTTGCCAAATACCACATCGCTGATAGGACGGTGTTGTTCGCGCTGGTCGGTGGACAGTTGGATACCGGACCGGATCATGAAATCGAACTTGCTGTTGATACGCAGGTTGGCGGAAACGGAGGAGACGTTACTATGTTTCTCTGACGGATTTTCAGATTCGTATAGAATGACATACGGGTTTCCGATGAAGGAACTGTAAGGCTGGAGCTGTTTCACATTTTCCTGTCCGGTACGCCACATCGGGCGCAGCCAGTCGAGGTTGACATTCGGATTCTGGAAGATGAGGAAGTAAGAGATGGAGTTGCTGTTATACCCCAGGGCAGGCGTATTGTTGAGTTTGCGGTAGGTATAGCTCGATTTAAAATTGATGCGCAACGCCCGCGAAATCTGTTGTTGGGCGGAAATCATGGCAGTGATGCGCTGGAAACCTGTATTGGGAAGAATCCATTCGTTTTTGGTGTGGGTGATGGAAGCCCGCACGCTGCCCCGGTCGGATTTTCCGGTCAGGGCTACGGAGTTGGTAATTGTGTAGCCCGTCTGGAACAAATCCTTGCGGTTGTTTTTATACGCTACCCAGGGAGTCGCTTCGGAGGCACGTCCCTGTGTCACCGGATCATATTGGTAGAATTTCCTGTTGGCATCGAAACGTGCTCCGTATGCGCTACTCGTTCCGCTGGTGCTTGCGTAGCTGCCGTCTTCCGCTTTTCCGTAGGAGTAGTATGGTTCGCCCTCATAGATGGACCCTGCCGGACCGATGTTACTCGGCAGTCCTTGTCCGAATTCATACTGATAATCCGGCCACCTCATCACATCGTCTATGCTGAAGTTACCGCTATAAGATACGCCGATACCTTTGGGTGCGCCGGCTCCCGATTTCGTAGTCACCATAATCACGCCGTTGGCTGCACGCGTACCGTACAGAGCCGTCGCGCTGGCTCCTTTCAATACTTGTATGCTTTCGATATCATCCGGATTGATGTCGGAAAATCCGTTACCGTAGTCCACGGAAAGCTCACTGTTGGAACCTGCACCGTAGGCGACTCCCGGATTGGTCATCGGGCTACTCATCGGTACACCGTCCACTACCACTAATGCATCGTTCCCGTTCTGATTCAGCGAGACGTCGCCCCGCAGGGAGATGCGGCTCGAATTGAGCGGACCGCCGGAAGAGATAACGCTCAATCCGGCTACCTTACCGTTGAGTGCCGTCGACCAGTTGGAAGGCAGAGCGCTGGTAATTTTGTCTCCTTTCACGGTTTCCGTGGCGTATCCCAGCCCTTTTTCTTCACGTTTGATGCCCAGGGCGGTCACTACCACATCATTCAGTTGTTGCGACTCTTCCGCCAGTTTTACGTTCATCGTATTGCCCGTATAGTTTTTTTGTAGCGTTTTATATCCTACATAACTAAATAGGAGCAAATCTTTGGAACTTAATGTTTTCTTAGTTTTCAGGGAGTAGTTACCGTCAATGTCGGTCACCGTACCGTCTGTCGAGTTTTTTACAGCGATGGTAGCCCCGATTAACGGTTCTCCGCTTTCACTCGTTATTTTCCCTTTCACTGTTGTCTGTGCGTATGCAGAACCACAACACAGAAATCCAACTGCCAGAGAAAGCAGCCATTTGTTACTTTTCATAATCTTTTTACCTTGCTTCTTTTAATTTATTAAATGCAATAAAGTCGTTAACACCAGTGTTTTTGTTTCACGGTGCAAAGGAAGACAAGGCAGATTAAGATAGTATTACAGATCTGTTAACAAATTGTGTTATATTGTAAACACTAATTAAAGAATCAGTTTGCACTCGTGACAAAGTGGTGGTATGACGGAAAAGGCAGGCAAATTTATCGGATAGTGCATCCGTAATGGTTCATTTCTATAATGAATATAATCAGCAACTTACAAATGTGCAACCAGCGGTTGCGCATTTGCAGGAAGCTTCCATAGTATTGCCGGTAAAACAGCAAAGTTGGTCATAGAACATCGCTTTAATACAATGGGTAAAAGACCTGAAAGCTTGCTATTTTGGTTATTAGATAGAATATTTGCTCTGATACTCCTTCGGCGACATTCCCTCATGCCGTTTGAAATACCTGCCTAGATACGACTGATCGGGAAAACCGAGCCGGTCGGCTATTTCCTGAATCGTCAGTTCGGTGGATTGAAGCAGCACTTTTATCTCCAGGATGGAGAAGTCGTCAATAAGCTTTTTGGCAGCTTCACCCGTCACGCTTTTGCAGATACCTGTCAGGTATTTGGTGGAGATACAGAGCTTGTTGGCGTAGAAGGTTACTTCCCTTTCAGCGATGCAGTTTTCGTGCACCAGTGCGATGAATTTCTTGAAGATTTCATCCTGCCGACTTCCTCCTTCTATTTCCTGCCGGTCGAAGTAGCGGTAACACTTGTCATAGATATCCAACATAAACGACTGGAGGTGATTTTTAGCAATTTGGTTGCGGAAACGATTTTCGCGGTCGTTGTATATAGCGGTCGTGGCACGTATTAACCCATTGATAGCTCCGGTATTTTCTTCCGGAAGTACGTAACACGGCTTTTCTTTGATGAACCGGAAGAAGATCGGCTCGAAACGCAGGCAGGCTTCACGAAACATTTCTTTGGGGAATCCGAAGAAAGAAGCTGTGAAATCACTGCTGCTGCCGTTGACGCGGATAATCGTTCCCGGCAAGAGCACGATTTGAGTATTTTCGACAATTTCATAGTCTTTCAAGTCGATCGTGACGTGTGCCCATCCGCTACGGCAAAAATAGATGGCACCCCCTTCCAGTTTCCATAGGCGTTGCATAATTGGAGACAGGTTTTCGTCCATTCCGGCTACGAACGGTTCACGAAATATGGCCAGGCTAGAGTTTTTTGATTCCATTGTTATTCTTATTTTGGGTACAAAAATAGCACTTTTTCACTAAATATCGGTTTTAATGTTCCTAAAATGAACAAAACTGAAGATGCTAAGTTCAGTTTTCAATGAAGAAAACAGTCTACCTTTGCCGCGTTCAAAAATATTTAATAGGTAACAGAAAATGAGTAGAAAGGTATGTAAAATGAAGCAGGGATTATTGTTGCTCTGCTGTATGATTGCTGCGACAGGCTGTAAACAGGCTCCCCCGGCACAAATGGAAACAGAATACGAAGTGATGACCGTTGTTCCGGTCGACCGGATGATTTCAAGCGCCTACTCGGCAACCATCCGCGGACGCCAAGATATTGATATTTATCCCCAGGTGAGTGGTACCCTGACTAAAGTCTGTGTGACGGAAGGTCAACGCGTGAAGAACGGACAGACGTTGTTCATCATCGATCAGGTGCCGTATGAAGCTGCTTTGCAAACGGCAGTGGCAAACGTTGAATCGGCAAAAGCCTCTCTGGCTACGGCACAACTGACGTATGACAGTAAAGAGGAACTGTATAAAGCGAACGTAGTTTCCTCTTTCGATTTGAGTACCGCGAAAAACTCCCTACTGGCTGCCAAGGCACAGTTGGCGCAGGCAAAAGCACAGGAAGTGAGTGCCCGCAACAATCTTTCTTATACGGTTGTGAAAAGTCCGGCAGACGGTGTGGTGGGTACATTGCCTTACCGCGTAGGTGCTTTGGTAAGTTCCGCTCTTGCCCAACCGCTGACAACGGTTTCCGACAATTCGGATATGTATGTTTACTTCTCCATGACGGAAAACCAGTTGCTGGGACTCATCCGCCAATACGGTTCCAAAGAAGAGGCGCTGAAAAATATGCCTGCCATCAATCTGCAACTGAACGATAAATCGGCTTATTCCGAACAAGGACAGATCGAGTCGATTAGTGGAGTGATCGATCGTTCGACGGGTACGGTCAGTCTGCGTGCTGTTTTTCCGAATAAGGAAGGATTGTTGCATAGCGGTGGTGCGGGCAACGTGATTGTTCCTGTGCAGAAAACGGGAGCATTGACCATTCCACAGGCTGCCACTTTCGAAATACAGGATAAGAGATATGTATATAAAGTAGTGGACGGTAAAGCTCAATCAAACCCGGTACAGGTGACTCGCGTCAACGGCGGTCGGGAATTTATTGTAGATGAAGGGCTGGTACCGGGAGATGTGATTGTGGCCGAAGGCGTAGGATTGCTTCGTGAAGGTACTCCGGTCAAGGCGAAGGCTGCTCAAACTCCAGTGGCAGGAGTGACAGAGGCAATCAACCAATCCTCATTAGCGGAGACGACCGCTCAATCTCTGTCGGCAGAGACAGCCACGACGTCTCCGGCAACAACTACTGAAAATTAAACCAAGGAGGAATCATTCATGAATTTAAGAACCTTTATAGAACGCCCCGTATTATCGGCAGTCATTTCTATTACGATTGTTGTAGTGGGTATCATCGGGCTGTTCAGTCTGCCTGTTGAGCAGTACCCCGATATTGCTCCGCCTACCATTATGGTGAGTACTACCTATTATGGCGCCAGTGCGGAAACGTTGCAGAAGAGTGTAATCGCGCCTTTGGAAGAGGCGATCAATGGGGTGGAGGACATGACCTACATGACATCTTCCGCCACCAATGCCGGTTCGGTGAGCATCACCGTCTATTTTAAGCAGGGCACTGATCCTGATATGGCGGCTGTCAACGTGCAAAACCGTGTGTCGCGTGCTACGGGACAGCTTCCGGCGGAAGTAACCCAAGTCGGTGTGACCACTTCCAAGCGGCAGACGAGTATCTTGCAGATGTTCTCCTTGTCCAGTCCGGACGAGAGTTATGACGAGAACTTCCTGTCCAACTATATCAGTATCAACCTGAAACCACAGATTCTCCGCATCTCCGGTGTGGGCGATATGATGATTATGGGTGGTGAATATAGTATGCGTGTATGGATGAAGCCGGATGTGATGGCACAGTACAAACTGATTCCGTCCGACATCACCGGCGTGCTTGCCGAGCAGAATATCGAATCGGCAACCGGTTCGTTTGGCGAGAACTCGAATGAAACGTACCAATATACGATGAAGTATAAGGGACGTCTGATTACTCCCGAAGAATTTGGCGACATCGTCATCCGTTCTAGCGATACTGGCGAGGTGTTGAAACTGAAAGATATTGCCGACATACAACTGGGACAGGACAGCTACGCTTACCACGGTGGTATGGACGGCCATCCGGGTGTGTCTTGTATGGTGTTTCAGACGGCAGGTTCCAATGCGACGGAAGTAAACCAGAACATCGACAAATTTCTCGATGAGGCACGCAAGGATCTTCCGAAAGGAGTGGAGCTGACACAGATGATGAGCTCTAACGACTTCCTGTTTGCTTCCATTCATGAGGTGGTGAAGACGTTGATCGAGGCAATTATCCTCGTGATCCTTGTGGTGTACGTTTTCTTGCAGGACTTCCGTTCCACATTGATTCCTTTGGTCGGAATCGTTGTGTCTCTGGTAGGTACGTTCGCTTTTATGGCGATAGCGGGATTCAGTATCAATCTGTTGACACTGTTTGCGCTCGTGCTGGTGATCGGTACGGTGGTGGATGATGCCATTATTGTCGTCGAGGCGGTGCAGGCGCGGTTCGATGTGGGGTACAGGTCGTCCTATATGGCAAGTATCGACGCGATGAAAGGTATCAGTAATGCCGTTATCACTTCTTCACTGGTGTTTATGGCGGTATTTATTCCGGTGTCCTTTATGGGCGGCACTTCCGGTACGTTTTATACACAGTTCGGGTTGACGATGGCGGTGGCAGTAGGTATCTCGGCCATCAATGCGTTGACCTTGAGTCCGGCTTTGTGCGCATTGCTGCTCAAGCCTTACATCAATGAAGACGGAACGCAGAAAAACAACTTTGCAGCACGTTTCCGTAAGTCTTTCAATTCGGCTTTCGATGTGATGGTGGATAAATATAAGACGATTGTATTGCTCTTTATCAAGCGCAGATGGCTCACATGGTCGTTGCTGGCTTGTTCCGTAGTGTTGCTTGTGTTCCTGATGAATACGACAAAGACCAGTCTGGTGCCCGATGAGGATCAGGGGGTGATTTTCGTCAATGTAAGTACGGCGGCAGGCAGTTCGCTCACTACGACGGATGAGGTGATGGAACGTATCGAAAAACGCCTGATGGAAATCCCCCAACTGAAGCACGTGCAGAAAGTGGCCGGTTACAGTTTGCTGGCCGGACAGGGAAGTTCGTTCGGTATGTTGATTCTCAAGTTGAAGCCGTGGGACGAACGACCGGATGACGCGGATAATGTGCAGTCGGTGATCGGACAGGTGTATGCCCTTACGGCCGATATTAAAGATGCCAGTGTGTTCGCCATCTCACCGGGTATGATTCCGGGCTACGGTATGGGTAATGCGCTTGAGCTTCACATGCAGGACAAGATGGGCGGTGATATCAATGAGTTCTTCACCACTACCCAGCAATATTTGGGAGCGTTGAACCAACGGCCTGAAATAGCAATGGCTTATTCGACGTTCGACGTGCGCTATCCGCAATGGACGGTAGAGGTGGATGCGGCTAAATGCAAGCGTGCAGGTATCACGCCCGACGCTGTGTTGAGTACGCTGTCCGGCTACTACGGTGGTCAGTATGTGTCCAACTTCAACCGTTTCTCTAAAGTGTACCGCGTTATGATTCAGGCCGATCCGATGTTCCGTCTGGACGAGACTTCGCTCGACAACGCTTTTGTGCGTATGTCCAATGGTGAGATGGCTCCGTTAAGCCAGTTCGTTACGCTGACCCGCAGCTATGGTGCGGAGTCGTTGAGCCGTTTCAATATGTATAACTCCATTGCGGTGAACGCGATGCCGGCCGATGGATACAGTACGGGAGACGCGATCAAAGCTGTGCAGGAAACGGCGGAACAGTCTCTTCCGAAAGGTTACGGCTATGACTACGGAGGTATCACCCGTGAGGAAAACCAGCAAAGCGGCACGACGATGATTATTTTCGGTATTTGCTTCCTGATGATTTACCTCATTCTAAGTGCGCTCTACGAAAGCTTCATTATTCCGTTCGCCGTTCTTTTGAGTGTGCCTTGCGGATTGATGGGTAGCTTCCTTTTCGCCCGGATGTTCGGACTGGAGAATAATATTTACCTGCAAACGGGGCTGATTATGTTGATCGGTCTGCTGGCAAAAACGGCTATCTTGCTGACGGAATATGCTGCCGAACGCCGTAAGGCCGGTATGGGACTGATTGCTTCTGCTGTCAGTGCGGCCAAAGCCCGTTTGCGCCCGATTCTGATGACGGCTTTGACGATGATTTTCGGTCTGTTCCCACTGATGATGTCCAGTGGAGTAGGAGCTAACGGTAACCGCTCATTGGGCACGGGAGTAGTTGGCGGTATGACTATCGGTACGCTGGCACTGCTCTTTATCGTGCCGACTTTGTTCATTGCTTTTCAATGGTTGCAGGAACGTCTCCGTCCCGTACAGAGTGCCCCTACGCATGATTGGCAGATTGAAGAGGAAATCAAAGTGAGCGAGGAAGAAAAGTCCAGGGCTGGAAAAGAGTAATTCTGATTTTTAGACAGAAGAACATAAGTACAAAAGATAAAGTCGGTGTAGTCATATAATTAATGTAATCATATAATCGATGTAATTAATGTAAGTATATCACCATCATTAGTTTATATCATAAATTCAGGTACAGATTAGACAGTTGCTTAATAACAGCCATCATTCGAGGAACCATGTAATCCGCGTAATCCGTGCCTGATAATATAAGATGAGTATGCAAGAATACTTAGTTGATATAATGAATACAATCATTGTAATAGAACGTTGACAATGACTTCAATATTTGTTCTTTTGTTCTTCTGTCTGAAAGATAAAATAAGCATTTAATTAGGATACAGTGAATCTGTCCTCCTCATTAGTTTATATCATAAATTTATAGTTGAATGAGAAAAATAATAATTCTGTCCGCAGCAACACTCGTTTTGAGCAGTTGCGGTATCTATAATAAATACAAACCGGTATCGGAAGTCCCCGAAGGACTTTACGGTAGCGAATCAGTTGCCGCCGCCGATACGGCAAACTTCGGCAACCTCTCGTGGCGGGAGGTCTTTACCGATCCGTCTTTGCAAAACCTGATTGATTCGGCACTCGTGCGCAACACCGATATGCAGACTGCCCACTTGCGTGTGAAAGAAGCGGAAGCTACCTTGTTGACGTCCAAACTGTCTTATCTGCCTTCTTTATTCCTTGCGCCGGAAGGAGCTGCCAGCAGCTTCGACCGTGGAAAGGCGACGCAGACTTACTCTCTGCCCGTGACCGCTTCGTGGGAACTGGATATTTTCGGAAAAGTGACCACCGCAAAACGTCGTGCGAAAGCCGCTTACGAGCAGAGCAAGGAATATGAACAAGCCGTAAAGACACAATTGGTGGCATCCGTTGCCAACACCTATTACACTTTGTTGATGCTCGATTCGCAATATGAGATAGCTGTTGCCACCGAAGCTGCGTGGAAGGAAAGCGTGAACGCCACCCGTGCCATGAAAAAAGCCGGTATGGTGAACGAGGCGGGACTGGCGCAGACGGAGGCCACTTATTATAATATATGTACCACCGTGCTCGACCTGAAAGAGCAAATCAACCAGACGGAGAATTCACTGGCGTTGTTGCTGGCTGAAACTCCCCATGAGATACAGCGTGGCAAACTGGGAAACCAGCAGTTGCCGGAAAACTTCTCCGTAGGTGTTCCCTTGCAGATGCTTTCCAACCGTCCCGATGTGCGTAGCGCAGAATTCTCGTTGGCGCAGGCTTTCTACACCACAAATGCCACCCGTGCCGCTTTCTATCCTTCCATCACGTTGAGTGGCAGCGCAGGCTGGACCAACAGTGCGGGTAGCATGATTGTCAATCCGGGTAAGTTTCTGGCTTCCGCCGTAGCTTCTCTGACGCAGCCTCTATTTAATAAAGGCGCCAACATCGCCCAACTGAAAATAGCGAAAGCCCAACAGGAGGAAGCCCGCCTTAGCTTTGAGCAAACCTTGCTGAATGCAGGTGTGGAAGTGAACGAGGCACTGGTACAGTATCAGACTGCCCGCGAGAAAGCCGACTACTATGACAAGCAGGTAGCCTCTTTGCAAACAGCCGCCAAGAGCACAAGCCTGTTGATGAAGCATGGCAACACCACTTATCTGGAAGTGCTGACGGCACAACAGACGTTGCTCAACGCGCAACTGTCACAAGTGGCGAACCGCTTTACCGAAATTCAGGGTGTGATTACGTTGTATCAGGCTTTGGGTGGTGGCCGTATGTAGGGAGGTATGTTTAAAATGGATGGCATCCGTTACATTGACTAACATCTGGTACCTGATCATTTGAATGTTTGTGTATGAAGAGAAAGAGGTGGGCTACCCTGTGAAGGGGAACTCACCTCTTTTGTTTTAGCTGTCTATGTCATATAGGTTAAGAAGGGTTTCTTTAATTCTGTCTTTTTTTCTCTCTATATCAGAACACTCTTTTTTGTTTACCATCAGGTAAGAACTGATTTCTATAAATTCGTAATGTTCAAAACGTTCTTTACCAAATAATTGGGTAGCCATGTTTTTGTATAATCTGAACCTTTGATTGTTGGCTCTTCCTTCTATTTTGTTAGATTCTAAATCTAAACTTTGAGCACCATTTATCACAAATGAAGCTAGTGGGAATTTTTGTAAAATGAGAGGGACAATGCTGGCACAAGTCATAAATATACGTAGAGTTTCTGTATAGTTGTGCATTTTGAGAATTCGGTTATATTTATTATCGAGCTTTTTGTCTCTGGCAGCATAAAACTTGATGGCAAAAATATCATTGGTAACTTCAACCCTGACAATGTATTTTAGTCTTTGACAGATATCTTTTCTGTTTGAGTAGAATTTATAAATATATGCAAAATCAAAAGCGTCACCAACATTTGGTGACGCTTTTTGAATAAATATCATCTTATAAGGCCTTATATTATCCAGCATTACGGTACAAGTCTTATACTTGTATTTACAGGAATATTTGTTTCGTTTACACGATTCCCGTTTCCGACAATTTCTTTGAGAGACACAGTTTTATATTCGCTTATTGATTTCCATCCAAGTCTCTCACCTTTGCTCTTTTTGGTGTTGTTAGCAGCCAATGAAGCTTCTTTCTGTTTTTTTAAACTGTTTCCCATAATTAATGTCTCCTTTAGAGCTATGCCCCAAATATCTGTTTTGGAACGTAATAATGTTATTACTCCGCAAAAATAACAAATATATTTGCAAGAGAGGGTGGCTGATTGTGGATTGATGAGTGCTTTTAACTTCTTTTGTCTAATTACTCTATAACTCTTCGATCATGCTTAAAGGTAAATCAGTACATTCGGCAATAGATTGGTTGTCTATCCCTTTGGCTTTCATGTTCCGGGCTATTTGTAGTTGGGCTTTTTGGGCGCCTTCTTTCATCCCTTTTTGTTCAGCTGCATCCATTGTCACCAAATAATCGCGGTACACCTTGACGCTATTGTCGTATCGCTCCCTGTCTTCCGGAGACATGGAAGCCACATCGGCGATATCTTCCAATTTCTCGAAGACAGCTTTTCGTGCCTTCAACGGCAAGATAGGTCGATCTAAAATCTTATTTCCACTCATCCGGGCGTTCTATTACATATCCGTTTGGTAGCTGCACTTTTTGGGGCAATATATGTTTCTTGAATATATTAAAAGCGCCATCAAGTTTACGTGTGCCATCACTTAGGTTCGATAAATTAGATGAATATCTGTTAGGAGGAAAATATACATAGACCTTTTGTAACGGGTTAAATTCTCTTATCAGCTCTACAGGTGGTATTAAATCGCTGTCTGCTGATACAATGATAGCAATGTCACAGCGCTTTTTATAGGCGTCCGACAGAATCTTTGTAGCTATTCGTACATCTGTCTCTTTTTCTTCAAAAGAATGAATGATACCACCACAATAACGGCATTTAATCTCTTTTTTGAGGTATTTACCCAATATCAAGTTAAATTTAGGGTTACATTTGTTTGCTTGAAATAGTTTATCTTGCCTATCGTGTTTGCCTGCATCTGTTGGACGAGCTGAAAAATAATTGACTTCTACCAATTCTTGATAGGACTTTAGAAAACTATTAAAGAAGCTGACTAAATCCAGCCAATAACACATTTTCCATTTTTTAGACTTCAGCCCGTAATAGAAATTAAAACCGTCTACATAGACTATTACTTTCTTTTTGTCTTCCATAGCGTTATATATAAAAAAAACCCATCTTTAATTGATGGGTCAGCCTTAGTATTTCTCAACTAAGGGGGGTAATTTGTACCACAAAGGTACAAATCTTTTTTAGAATAACAAATTGATAGGTTCTTTTTCTTCCTTTTTTATGATTTACTTTATTCTTTGGTTTCTCGAGTTACAAATACTGGCTCTACAAGTCGAGGCCTTTTCCTTGTATGATAAGAAGCGATAGTTCTTGGTTTTCTATCTTTCTTTGCCTGAATTTATGATATAAACGAATGATGATGGCATGTTTCGTTTTTATATTCAGACTTTTTCCCGGTTTATCTTCCCCTGATTAGCTTTTTCAGTGTCCCGTTGTATGTGTTTTCAAATTCCGTCGGATGATTGAGCGCCCAAAGAATGTAATCACCCGGTTCGTTCTTTTTGAGTAGGGTAGGGCGGTATTGGGAACTAAGGATTTTCCATAAAATCCCGCCGGGACCTCCCAGTTCTTTACGTCGGGCAAGGGCGGCAATCGCTTTCACTGTCTGTTCGTTCCGGATACCGATTGTTTGCATATTTAGTAGAAGTATAGCTTCCGATCCCCCTCCCGTTTGCATCCCTTCCGAAATCGTTTTCGGAGCTGTTTCTAAGACTGTTCCCGGAGCTGTTTCAGAAATTGTTTCAGAAACCGTCTCCGCAATAGATTCCGTTTTTTCTCTTCCAATCGATTTATCCAAAGACAAACCCTCTACAACGACAGGCGAAGCCTGAAAAACGCTGTTTGACGGAACGGGCGGCATTATCCTCTCATTCTTTTTTTCGCATTTTCCTTGTCTCTCTGTCTCTTTGTCTTTTTTGATTTCAGATTTGATCTCATTTTCCATATCCATTTCCTGTTTACCTTTGATATCTGTATCCGTTTCCTCTTTTGTTTGTGGCATTGTTGTAGCAAAATCATGGGATTCTGTTACATCTTTAAAATCTTCCTTGATAAGCCAGAAATGTTCCAGAGGTAATTTGTATTTTCTCCGGCTGTCGGTGATGATTTTATGATATTGTTCCTGAATGGCCTGTGAAGTCAATACACCGTACTCCTTATATATAAGATCGTCGAACAGCCCCACCGCCAGGCAATCATCAATAATGGCCTGCATTTCCTCCTCCTCGCAACACGCTTCCTGGGCGATGTCGAAGAGCGTGTCTTTGTTCCACGAAATATAATAACCTTTCTCTTTATAAATGAGGCAAAGCAGTGAAGTGAGCGCAGCAATCCCTGCCGCATGGTGGCGACAGGAGATGCGGCGTACTTTTCTGTCTTGCAGAAAATTGACATCGAGGGGAAAATAATCTAATCCGGGTTTGGAAATGCGGGCCATGATGATAAATTACTGATTGTAAATAATTGATAATAAATAACTGATAATTATTGAATAAACTCCGCTTTTACATCGAAGCAGGGGCAGGATTTTATATACTCGTTCGGTGAGATAATACCGTCTCCATTAAGGTCGGGACTGGTGTCCCGATGTCCTATCACCTGTTGCAGAGAAGGGAAGACAAGGCGCAAATCTTCTACCAGCCGGACAAGTGCTTCACGCTGCGCTTCCGTTCGTGTGTCGGCAGGCCGACCGTTCCTGTCCAGTCCGCCAATGTAGCAGATACCGATAGACCGATGATTCCATCCCGTGCAATGTGCTCCGTCGAGGGCAACATCCCTTCCCGGTTCAACCGTGCCGTCGAGACGGACGACGAAGTGATAACCGATAGAACGGAAGCCGCGTTGACGATGCCAGCGGTCGATGTCGGCAGCGGTAAAATCCTGTCCCGCACGAGTGGCGGAACAATGGATGATGATGGTGTCTCTCATTGTGAAATCCTCCTTTCTTGTTTGCGTATAGTAGGGGAGGTGAATCCGAAGGCGGCAGCCTCCTCTGCAGACAGTTGACGGTAATATTGCTTTGTCACCGAGTGGTGCACCGGAGTGAAGGGAGCGTGAATCGGTGGTACAGCCGTATCCGTTATTGCCAATGAGTTTAAAAAGACAGGCAGTTTGGATAAAGCCGATGAATTGGCAAAGGGAACCTTCATGAAATCGTTTCCCCGATGTTGCCTTGCACGTAGGTTATGTAGCCATACACGATCCGGATGTTTCAGTTGCAGGATGAGCCAGTGTTGGTGTGACGGTTTCAGGCGTTCCTCTCTGCCCATTTCTTTCATAGACGGATAGGCACGTAAAATGATTCCTTTCGCATCCGTTACGGCGCAGGGAGTTTTGCGGGAACCTGTTCCGGTGGGGCGTAATCCTGTGCGGATGGCGTGCATCGTGTTGGTGTATGCATCGCACCATTCAAGGTTTGACACGTGGTTGTTCATTGTGTTTCCGTCAAGGTGGTTTATTTGCGGCAGATGTTTCGGGTTCGGAATAAATGCTTTGGCAATTAAGCGGTGGACGTTGTAATCGGTACAAATTCCTTTATTCAGGAGTGATACCGTTTCATAACCGGTTCCGATGATTTTAGTGCAAAGAATTAACTTCGATTTGCCCTTGAAACTCAATACCCGCCCATGATCTGAAATCATATAGTCGGGGTTTTCTTCAATAAATCTCCAATTTTCCATACTTGATACTGATAAATGTTAATAAAATTATACTCTGTTAAAAAATAGTCGCTTCTCTGAATTTAGCAAGGAGAAACGGCGTTTCCTGCATCTGTTAAACGGCGCTTCCTAGTGTGGAAAAGCGGCGTTTCTTGTATGTGTTAAACGGCGTTTCTTGCTGTCTTCATCTTGCTCTGTAGGAGGTTCGAGCCGTTCGGCACAGTGAATGAGAAATTCTAATTCTTCCCGGCAGCCTTGAATCGCTTCTTGCAGGGAGTCTACATTATACTGTCTGCAAAGAGCTTCCCACTCTTTTCGTTCTTGCTGATTCATTCCTTTTTCTTGTAGGTTCATTCCACTTCGATATCCAGAAAATTTTCAGCATGAAAGGTGCGCCAGCCTTTGGCATCGATGTCGTAATAGACGACAAATGTGTTCTCCGGTTTCGGTGTGTACGGGCGGCGGAAACTATGTTCGTAGCCGATGAGTGTGCCGGTGGCACGACGGATGGTTCCATCCTGCTTGGTATATCGGAAACAGACGTTTCCGTGATGCATTTGTCGGATAAGCTTTCCTATCCGGTGAGCCGTGACGAGTGCATCGTGTCGGCTCATGCCATTACTTTGCCGGATGACAGCGGCCTGCTTCATAAGCCGTATCCGTTGAAGTGAATGATTCTTTTTGATTTCAGTCATTTTTTTTATTCGGTTTATTTTTGATTACGGTGGCAAAGGTAGAAGATGAGTTGCGTAAAGGTTGTCCAAGCTTGACGCATAAAAAAAGAATGGATACGAATGTGTCATGCTTGAATGAGTCGATGCATTAAAAGATTCGACCTTTTTTTTTTGATTATGGCAGTTGGGTAGAAAATGGGTACCTCCAAATCTATCCATATTTAAATTTATTCATGGAATAAGAACGAATGTGTCATGCTTGAACACAAATGTTAAAAGAAATATCGGACTTTTGTGGAATAATATAAAAATAAATTATGAAAAAGGAAAGCAAGAAATTTAAAGTAAAAAGTAGAGATAAACAGAGTAAAACAACCGGTGTCCGTCATAGTGACGACGATGTGAAGAAAGCGGTGGTGGATCGTATTTTTAAGATAGAACAGTTGAATAATATTCCGGAAAGATATGTGGCGAACCATTCGAATTGTTCGCGCTCTTCAATAGGACGTATGTGTAAATGTAAATTTGACGGTCAGAGTCCTATCCCCGATTGGACAACTATTCATAATTATTCTGCTTGTATCATTGGAAAGTCTGAATTTATTCCCGGATTTCCCGAAGTGTTGTGTCATGTTTTAAATCTAATTGTTGACGATTCGGCAGATATAGACTGCACGGTGGATAATGACTGCCATATAGACATTGAAATTCGATTTCATACCTCCAAAAAACTGGTTAAGGATCCTATGGAAAAGGAAGGAGATAGGGAGAAAGAGGAACAATAAAAAGTAGAATTAAAGACGAAAATAGAAGGAATGGACTAATGATTACCAAGTTCTTGATGAACTTGGTACATTACTAATCACGAACTTTCCATCAAGGTCAGTGGTAGTTCCGATAGATGTACCTTTAATTACAACAGATGCCCCTATGACAGGTTGATTGTCTTCCTCGGAGAAGACAACGCCTGTTACCTTTTTAGAGGTTTGGGCAATTGTCAGGCTAATGCTTGCTAATAAGCAAGTTAATAACAGCGTTAGTTTTCTTTTCATATAGTTTTTATATAGTAGAATAGTCTGTTTTGTTATTTAATTATTTGCAAAAGTAAGCACATTTTTAGAAAAACAAAGAAAAATATGAAAAAAAATGCGAAATTGAACTGTATAGACAAAATACTATTGATGAAAAAGAAATGCAGATGAAACGAGTGTGTAAAAGTGAATTTCTATGCCTTTGTGATGGTTGATAATTCAAAAGAAGTTTCTTTTTGATATTTAAATGTGATAAAATAGCCTGATAAGATGTTTAATAACACATGAAAAATCATTAATTAGCATCTATCGGTAGAAAAAGGATAGTTTTCGGGAAGATTATGAATTTCGTGACCGTTATCTTTTATATTGTCACTTGGAGTTCAGGATAAAAGCTATTTGGGAACTGGAAAGGTCATTATATAAAAGATATTTTCTACCTCTTCAGTAAACCGGTAAAAGACGAAAAAAGTAGATTAAAGGCAAAAAAAGAAGATTATTTTTATCTTATAGTTCCGCATTTGTTTGCTTGTATTCTCTTTAGGTATCTTCTTTTTTATGTTTATTAAAGACTTTATATTTAGATATTTGCGGAGGAATGGGCTATGAAACGTATAAGTTCATCAAGAACTTTGCGAATCACCTATGTCGGCATGAAGCCGCAGGATGTTCCTATTAAGCCGGGGACAATCAAGGTGATGATGAAATCCGACTCCGAAGTATTGCAGGAAGTGGTGGTGACCGGTATGCAAAAGATGGACAAACGCCTGTTTACGGGAGCCACCAAACAATTGGATGCCGATAATGTGAAACTGGACGGTCTGCCCGACATCAGTCGCGGCTTGGAAGGTCGTGCGGCAGGAGTTTCCGTTCAGAACGTTTCGGGTACTTTCGGTACCGCTCCTAAGATTCGTGTGCGCGGTGCTACTTCCATTTACGGAAGTTCCAAGCCCCTTTGGGTAGTAGACGGAGTGATTCTTGAAGATGCCATCGACGTAGGTCCCGACGATCTTTCCTCCGGTGATGCGGAGACATTAATCAGTTCCGCCATAGCCGGGCTGAATTCCGACGACATCGAGAGCTTTCAGATATTGAAAGACGGATCGGCGACTTCCATTTACGGTGCACGTGCGATGGCAGGCGTGATTGTGGTCACCACCAAAAAAGGCCGTGCCGGAGTCAGCAAAATCAGTTATACCGGTGAGTTTACCACCCGTGCCATACCCAGTTACAAAGAATTCAATATCATGAATTCGCAGGAACAGATGGGTATCTATAAAGAGATGGAGCAGAAAGGCTGGCTGAACAGTGCCGACCTTTTCCGTACCAAAGACACGGGAGTGTACGGTCGTATGTATCGTCTCATCGACGAGTATAATAACAGCAACGGCCAGCGCGGACTTCTCAACACCCCCGAATCCCGCAATGCTTATCTCCGTGAAGCGGAAATGCGTAACACCGACTGGTTCGACGTGCTTTTCACCAATGCCATTTCGCAGAATCATTCCGTCAGCGTCACCGCCGGAACGGAAAAATCATCCTTCTATGCCTCGTTGAGCGCTATGCTCGATCCGGGCTGGTACAAGCAGAGCAAAGTGAAGCGTTACACAGCCAATGTAAACACCACCTATAATCTTTATAAAAACCTGTCGATCAACCTGATTTCTAACGCTTCCTACCGTCAGCAAAACGCACCGGGAACGATGAGCTCTACCCTCGACATCGCTTCCGGAAAGATGTCACGCGGATTCGATATCAACCCTTATTCTTACGCGCTCAATACGAGCCGTACGCTCGACCCGTCTGCGGATTATATCAGCAACTACGCTCCATTCAACATTCTTCACGAACTGGATAATAACTACATCGAAATCAACATGGTAGATGTGAAATTTCAAGGCGAGCTGAAATGGAAAGTGATTCAAGGACTTGAATTAAGTGCCCTCGGAGCTGTGAGATACCAGACCTCGTCGCAGGAACACAACGTGCTCGACGATGCCAACCAAGCCGTTGCCTACCGTACCGGTATGGACGACGCCACCATCCGCGAACAAAACGGATTGCTTTATAAAGACCCCGACAATCCATACGCCCTGCCTATCACCCTGCTGCCCGAGGGGGGAATCTACCAGCGCCAGGACCGCCGTATGTTGGGGCTCGATTTCCGCGGAACCCTCTCATGGAATCACCTTTTTGCCGAAAAACACATCACTAACTTCTTTGCCGGTATGGAAGTGAACAGTCTTAAAAAGGCATATTCTTCCTTTCAGGGCTGGGGAATGCAATATTCGATGGGGGAAATTCCTTCCTACGTCTATCAGTTTTTCAAGAACGGAATAGAGTCCGGTTCGCGTTATTACAGTCTGGGGCACTCCGAAACCCGTAGCATTGCGAGCTTTCTCAACGCCACCTATTCTTATGACGGCCGTTACACGCTCAACGGAACTTTTCGTTATGAAGGAACCAACCGCATGGGGCGCAGCCGTTCGTCACGCTGGCTGCCCACGTGGAACTTGTCCGGTGCGTGGAACGTGCATGAGGAAGCTTTTTTCAAAGTGCTCCAACCCACTCTTTCCAACCTGACTCTGAAAGCTTCTTACTCTCTTACCGCCGATCGCGGTCCGGCGGAAGTAACCAATTCGCAAGCCATCATCCGCAGTTTCTCTCCCTATCGTCCTTTTACCGATATCCAGGAAACGGGACTTTACATCGAGGACATCGAGAACAGCGAACTCACCTACGAGAAAAAGCATGAACTGAACATCGGCATCGACCTCGGTCTGCTCGAAAACCGGATCAACTTCTCTGCCGACTGGTATCAGCGCAACAACTATGACCTGATCGGTGTAGTTCCCACGCAGGGAGTAGGCGGTTTCATCAACAAATACGCCAACGTAGCCACGATGAAATCCCACGGTGTGGAGTTCACCCTTTCCACCCGCAACATTCGCACGAAAGATTTTTCGTGGAATACGGACTTTATCTTCTCCTACGCCAAAAATGAAGTGACCCAACTGAAAGGACTCACCAGCATGATGGAACTGGTATCCGGCAACGGTTTCGCCCGTGAAGGCTATCCCGTGCGCGGACTGTTTTCCATCCCTTTTGCAGGGCTCGACGCGGACGGTATTCCACAGTATCTGATTGACGGAAAACTGACCACTACCGGTGTCAACTTTCAGGAACGGGAGAAACTTGATTATCTGAAATATGAAGGTCCTACCGACCCTACTGTCACAGGAAGTTTCGGTAACGTATTCACTTACAAAGGCTTCAAACTGAATGTCTTTATGACCTATTCTTTCGGCAACGTAGTTCGACTGGACCCTGTGTTCAACTATAAATACTCCGACCTCACCGCCATGCCGCGTGAGTTTAAGAATCGTTGGACGGTCTCCGGCGATGAGGCGAAAACCAATATACCAGTGATTATAAGCGACCCGCAATATCAGGCGAATACCTCGCTCTATCTTGCTTACAATGCTTACAACTACTCTACGGAGCGTATTGCCAAAGGCGATTTCATCCGTATGAAGGAAATATCACTGATGTATGAGTTCCCGAAAAGCTGGATTGCTCCTGCCAAAATCTCCAACTTGTCGCTCAAGTTGCAGGCCACCAACCTCTTCCTGATTTATGCCGACAAGAAACTAAACGGGCAGGACCCGGAATTTGTGAATACCGGCGGTGTAGCATCGCCCGTACCCCGCCAGTTCACCCTCACCCTGCGCCTGGGACTATAAGTAAAGAATCAGAGAATCAACCTAAAAAAATATACGAGAGATGAAGAAAAAAAACAATCATATACTCCCTGCACTGGTACTGACCGCAAGTTTAAGCCTGACCACCGTCTCCTGCAACGGCTTTCTGGATGAAATGCCGGACAACCGTACGGAGTTGAACACCGACCAGAAAATAGCCAAACTGCTTGTATCGGCGTATGCCGACGCGTCGCCCAACGAACTATTCGAGCTTTACAGCGATAACTCCGATGACAGTGGCCCTACCTACGGTTACTACAAGCTTTCCGAACAAGAGTGCTACCACTGGCAAGATACCAAGGAAGAATATCAGGACACGCCCAATTCTCTTTGGGGAAGTTACTACAGCGCAATAGCCGCCGCCAATATGGCGCTCGATGCCATCGAAGAAAAAGGAAATCCGGCGTCACTCGACCCGCAGAGAGGTGAAGCGCTCGTGTGCCGTGCCTACTGCCATTTCATGTTGGCGAATATTTTCTGCAACGCCTACGACACTCATGCCTCCCAATCTTTAGGAGTGCCATATATGGAAGAGGTGGAAACCACCGTATCTCCCCGTTACGAGCGGGGCACGTTAGAAGAAGTGTACCGGAAAGTGGAACGCGACCTCCTCGAAGGGATCGACTTGATTTCGGACGACAGCTACTCTGTACCCAAATATCACTTTACCCGTAAAGCCGCTTATGCCTTTGCCGCCCGTTTCTACCTTTATTATATGAAGCCCGATTTTTCCAATTGCGACCGTGTGATTGATTTTGCCACCCGTGTATTGGGGACTAATCCTGCCGATCTGCTGCGCAACTGGGAAGCGTTGGGTAATCTTTCCGTGAACGGAAACGTGCAGGCAGATGCCTATATCGCCTCTTCCAATGAAGCCAACCTGTTGATAAGCAGCACCGTTTCCAACTGGGGAGCAATCGGGAGTGACTATCTGATAGGTCCGCGTTACTTCCACAACCAGACGCTCGCTACCAGCGAAACCTGTCTGTCTTCAGGATTGTGGGGCAGTTCGGATTATTTCTATCTGAAACCTTTCTCCACCAACGGGTTTGTTGCCAGTATCCTGCGCAAGAGCGGGCTTTATGAGGGCACATACCTTTATTATATGCCGGTTTTGTTTTCTACGGACGAAACCTTGCTTTGTCGTGCCGAAGCATACGCGCTGAAGAAAATGTATGCCCAGTCGGCAGCCGACATCACGAGTTGGCAACGTGCCTATACCCGCAACAAATCGGTGCTGACACCCGAACAGATCAACACCTATTATGATAGGATGAGTTTTTATACTCCCTTCACGCAACAAACACCGAAAAAGAAACTGGCCCCCGACTTTACGATTGAAGAGGGAATGCAGGAAAACTTCATCCATTGTATTCTGCATATCCGTCGTATCACCACCCTGCACGAAGGGATGCGCTGGCCCGACATCAAGCGATATGGCATCCTGATTTATCGCCGTGACATGGCCAACCAGCGTGTCACCGACGAAATGCCTCCGAACGACTTGCGTTATGCAATCCAGATTCCGAGGAGTGTGATCGTGGCGGGTATACAACCCAACCCGAGAAGAAATTAACAAAGAAAAAAGTGGAAGTTATGAAAAAACAGCTCATTTATTTTTTGCTTGCCCTTACCGCAGTCTGCCTGGGAGCTTGCAACAATGACGACGAAATAGATACTGCGCACAGCATTTTCTCCACCGAGCCGGTGGAGAGGAACGCTTTCGACGATTGGTTGCTCGACAACTACACATATCCCTACAACATCGATTTCATGTATCGCATGAAGGACATCGAAAGCGACCATAAATACAATCTTGTACCTGCCGATTATGATAAAGCGGTGGCACTGTCCAAAATCATCAAGCACGTCTGGATGGACGCTTATGTAGAACTGGCTGGAATCGATTTTCTCCGCGTATATGTGCCTAAAACCTTTCATCTCATCGGATCGCCTGCTTACGAAAGTAGCGGGAATATGGTACTCGGTACGGCAGAAGGCGGAAAGAAAATCACGCTTTACAACGTGAACGACCTCAACGTGAAGAAAATCAATATCGAAAAACTGAACAACTATTACTTTGAAACGATGCACCATGAGTTCGCTCATATCCTGCACCAGAAACGGAACTTCGACCCTTCTTTCAACCGGATCTCGGAGGGGAAATATGTGGGAGCCGACTGGTACTACTACATGACTGCAGAGGGAGCCATGCCCCGTACAAACGATATAGCGTGGCCCGACGGCTTCGTGACCGCCTATGCCATGAATCAGGCGAACGAGGATTTCGTGGAAAACATAGCCATGTACGTCACCCACACGCAGACCTACTGGGATAATATGTTGAGGGCTGCCGGAGAAACGGGTGCAGCCACTATCAATAAAAAGTTTGCTATTGTTTACAACTATATGCGGGATACTTGGGGAATCGACCTCAACGAACTGCGCAAAATCGTACTGCGTCGTCAGCAGGAAATTACCGAAATTGACTTGAGTACGATTCAATGAGTATGAATTTTAATTATACATTATCACTATGAAGAAGAATATAACAATATACCTCTTGTTAGCTCTTGCCTGCCTGGGCTTGCAGTCATGTCTCTTTCAGGAGGAGAACTACTTTGACGATTCGTCTGCCAACCGTGCCACAGCCGATGTGAACCGGTGCAGCGAACTTTTGAAAGCGGCTCCGAATGGCTGGGTGATGGAATATTACATCGGCAAGGATTATTCGCTTGGAGGCATCACCCTGCTTTGCAGGTTTGATGGTCAGCGGGTGACAATGGCTTCGCAGATGTCGGAAGCAGATGAGACGGTCAGTTCGCTCTATAGCGTTAAGTCGGAACAGGCGACGATGTTGTCATTCGATACCTATAATTATCTGGTGCATTATTTCGGGCAGCCGCAGGGAAGTATGTCTGACGACCCGAACGGGACGCTCGGAGGCGACTACGAATTTATTATTTCGAGTGCTTCTGCCGAGCGTATCGAACTGAAAGGCAAAAAATACGGCAACCGGATTGTGATGAAGGCACTTACCGAAGACCAGACGTGGAAGCAATATCTCACCAAAATTAAGAAGGTGGAGGACGATGCTTTCTTTTATGAATATGATTTACTGATGGACGGACTCTACACAGGACAAATGATTCGCAGCAACTATACGTTTATCGTGACTTATTACGACGAAATAGGAAAAGTGCATCAGAAAACCGTGCCTTTTATGTTTACCGCCGACGGACTACGTTTCCATGAACCGGTAACGATAGACGGGCAGACGATGCAGAATTTTGTCTGGAAGAACGAGCTTATCAGCTTTGTCTGTACCGACGAAGGGGCTACGGGAGTCAAACTGGCGGGTGTCTACACTGCCGGGTATCAAAGCTATGATTATTATCCGGGCACTTATCAGATGGATTTTTACCGCCTGAACGATGAAACGGGACAACTGGAAGTGGCCTCGCAGGAAGTCCGGCTATTGAAGAACGAAGACGGGAAGAGTTACTGGCTCAAAGGGTTGGAATATGATATTCTGGTGATGTATGACAAGCCGCGTGGCGGACTTTCCGTCTCTCCGCAACTTCTCGAAAAGGTACAGGGCGGATATGTTTATCTGGCTATGTGGGACGTAATGAACGATTATGTGCTCCGCAATAAGTCTATCGGACTGATTAGCTATGCTACCACTAACGGCATTTACCTGGTGGACAATGGAGTCTGGATGGGGGAAGTTTCCGGATTCATCTTCGGAGTGTACAACTCGCAGGAGGAGGACGCAGCTTTCATCGGATACACGGATGCAGTTGCGTCAATCAGATTGGTAAAAAAAACAATAGAAGAATAGTATGATGAACAAGTTATTTATGATAGTAGTATCCGTATGCTGCCTGCTGATGACAGCGTGCGGCACGGAAAACGATGAAACGCCGCAGGGCTTCCGCATTGTGGACACGGATGTCGATCTGGTTGCCGGCGGTGGAACGGTGGAAGTGGCTTTGCAGGCTGCCGGAGAACTGACGGCTGTTTCCGGTGCGGACTGGTGCAGGGTGATCGAAGTGACAAACGAGAAAATCACATTACTCGCCAGGGCTAATTATGAATATGTGTCACGTGCCACGCAAGTGACCGTAAGCGATGGTAGCAACGAACAGAAGATTGTGGTGACACAGGCTGGTAATATTTTTGCGCCCGATACCGACCAACAGGTGTTGCGGCTCGGAAATGCTCCTTCACAGACTGTGGTGCGGGTCAACAGTTCGTTTGATTTCAAGGTGAGTATACAGAAAGGAGTCGATTGGGTGGAAGTCCCTACAGCCTCGAAAGAGGAAGGCTTCCTGCTCGTACTGAAAGAGAACAAAACCGGAAATCCGCGTGCCTGCCAACTGATGGTCAGTACGAATGAGGGACGGAAGTTTTTCTATTATGTCTACCAGTATGAAGCGAGTGACTTGCTCGGAGCATGGAGGGACAGCCAGATTTATGTGAAATGGGATACGAAAAAGATAGATAAGGCATATCGTCTCTCGGCTACGGAGGTGACGAAAGATGCGGAAGGTGATGGATATACGCTAAAAATGTCGTTAGCCGGCACTCCGGTGGCGCAGTATTTGAAAGATCCTTCGAAGGCTACGATTTCATTGCAGGCTACCTACGAGGATGGGGCTTTTGTAGTTCCTATCGGCGCAGCGCAGAAAGATTTTGTTCTGACGCAGGAGGTGGATGAAACAGCCAATAGTGCAATGAACAGGACAGCTGATGACACAGCACTGGAAGAGGATGTCGTTTTACAAACATTATACGGCTTTTCCGTAGCAGCTTCCTCCAACATTTATGCGAAAGGTAATTTCGGATTTGCTCCTGTGCTTTATCAGGATGGTTCTATCGGGATGAGTTATCAGGATGTAGCCGGTGCGCCGGAGAGCGGGTGTTATCTTGCGATAGCATTGTTCGACGGACAGCAGTTTTCTACGGCAGCATTGAAAGACTATATTCTTTTCCCTGACATTGCGCTCTTTAAATAGTTGGAAACTTGCAACTTATGAATCAACCGGATATAACGTTTCCGGAATAGATGTATGAAGAAAAGAACTACCGTTGTGAAACGGAATGAGAGGTTAATAACCCTCTCTTAATTTTAACTTTACATATATGACAGGCGGGGAGGACTACCCGTGTGGAAAACGGGAGTTTTTTTCCCGGGATTACTCCGCCTTTTTTATTGCCTCCAGGGGGACTACGGAAGTTCTTTTTAATGTTGTAACGATATAAAATAACTCTTATATGGATAAAAAATTAATGAATTTATTAGGTGTCTGGCTGTTCGCTGTTGCGTCTGTATGTGCGTTGACCGCTTGCAGCGACAATGACACAGAAAATCCGGAGGGCGAAAAAACCGGCGGAGAAAATGGAAAACCGACTCCTGAAACCGTAGAGTTTATCAACTCCAACCTGGTGTACTGGGGAGATGAAGACGGAGTGGGGACGGATCACTTTGTACTCACTCTTTATACGGATATGGAAGTGGATGCTGCCGGTAATCCGATAGGGCCGGGCAAGATAATGGCGTTCAGCCTGAACGTTCCTCCGTTTGCTTCCGGAACCACGGAGTTTCCGCTTCCCGAAGGAACCTTTGATGCGGCACCGAACGGATACACGTTTAATGAATGGACATTCAACCTTGGCTACATGAACCAGATGGATCTGCCAACCGGGAAAGTGGAGGTGCCTGCCGGTTCTTTCTACGGTGATGTGAAAGCACACTCCACCAGTGTCGATGCCGACTTGCTTTCCGGAGGTAAAATGACCGTGAAACGGAGTGCCGACGGCGAATATACAATCAGTGGCGTTTTGGTAGGTGACTTGTCGCTCAAACGTTATTTCACTTATACGGGAAAATTGACTACTATCGACCGTCATGGAAGTACGGAAGAAATTCCGAACTCTACGCTGAACGCCGATCTCACTCTGAACGAATGGGCGCAGGTCCGTCTGCAAGATAAGGCCGATTTTTATTATTTGCAAGACGAATCGTGCCGGGTACTCGAGCTCTACTTGGCAGAAGAGGGGGTAGGTCTTGCCGAAACATGGCCGACGGGCAACGGGAGAGTGCTGAAGGTGGAATTTTTTGTAGAATGGGCTACGGATGTAACACAAGGTATTCCGGCTGGTACGTATAAAGTAGTGGCACGTGACGAAGAATCGAAAGGTATCCTGCGCGAATTCCTGAAACCGGGAGGCATTGCTTCGGGTTATCCCAATGTATTTACGTATCCGGCAGGAACCTGGTACGAGAAAATATCCAACGGAACCATGAAGGAATATGCACGTATAGACGCCGGAACGATGACCGTGGTGCGTGACGGTGACAAACATACGCTGACCATAGACTTTATCGATTGTGATAAAGCACACCCGCATCATGTGCGTAGCACCTTTTCGCAGGATACTCCCATCAATGTGTTCGGCTATCATCCGTAAATCAGAACGGAGCGCCTCATTTGGGTGATGGCGTTATCTGTCCGATAGCATTGTTTTTTCAATTATACGATTTTATAATTAACCCCAAAAACGAAAGATATGAAAATTAGATTTATTTCCTTTTTCTTATTCATGTTGGCCATGAGTTGTTTTATGGCATGTAGTAGCGATGATCCGGCACCCGATCCTGAACCGGAGCCTGAACCGGAACCGGTGGAAACGGTTAATACGTATACGTACAAAGATAAGACGGTACAAGCGAAATCGGTATCTTGCTTTGAACAGGAAGGTATTGTATACGTATGTATGAGTCCGTTGCAAAGTTTGGAGACGATGGAAGACTTTATGAACAGCGGTAAGGAATATGTAATGTTGGGAGTGGATAAAAAACTGGTAGGCACTCCGGTCACGGTAGGTAATTCTGATAACGACAATTATGCGTTTTACTACATGGATGCCGACGGAGAGGCGATTGTCGCCGTTAGCCCTGATGGATGGGAAGACGTGTTGACGCAGGGAAAGATCACCGTGACAATGGTACCGGGAGAAAATGAAACATCGGCCGTGAAAGCTGTTTTCGACTTTACACTGAAAAGTGGCGGCAAATTTACGGGTGAGGCGGATTGCGTTTACAAAGCTCCGGAAAAGCTTCCGAGTGAATATTCTTTTGGGGACGAGGTGCGCCCGTTGAAGTCGGTTGTCGCTACCACACTGGGAGGTTTCCAGTATGTTTATTTAAGCCCGGAGACCGGGTTGACTACGGTAGAGGATATATCTGATGCCGAATATCTGATGCTGGCCATTACTCCCGAAATGATCGGACAAGAAATTGATATAACCTCTAGTGGAGACGCGGAGTATGCTTTCTATAATATGACAAACTTGGGAGCCGATGATATTGATGCAGTAGATCCTTACGGATGGTCTGAACTATGTTCGGCTGGTAAGCTCAAAGTAGAAAAGACAGATGAAAGCGTGAAAATAACCTTCAGCTTTACGTTGCTTTCGGGTGACAAGTTCAAAGGCTCTTATGAAGGTAGTTACACTGATATAAAGCAAAGCACTACCAATATTTTGACTTTGAATGGAGAAAATACGCGTGACATCAAGGCTACCTTTTATGAAAAGACCAATGAAGGAGTTGCCTTGTATCTCACTCCGTCAGGGATTTCATCTGCTGCAGATCTGAATAATGTAAATACATATTACGTACGTCTTTTTGTTCCGAATACAGGACTGGACGGACAGGAAGTAGATATAACAACTACGAATCTGGCTTTTGAGTTTACTTATTATAATCCGTATGATGAAGAAAGAATCGAAGTTTCTAAAGGACATCTGGAAGACGCGGCAGGTACATTCAGCGTGTCGAAATCGGCGGATAATGAATACTCGTTGACGCTCGACCTCAAATATTTGGGAGATAATAGTCTTAAAATATCGGGCAACTACAACGGTACTTTCAAAGTATATGATACGACGATCCCGAATCAATATCAGTTGGGGGCGGGCGGCACTCCGGTGACTATCCAGTCGGTAGTGGTAGATAAGACGGATGTGGATATTTGCGTTATTTATATTTCCCGGCAGGCAGGTATCACTACCGTAGCCGGAATGTCGGCAGCGGATGCGGTGGTACGTGTGCCGAAGAGCATGATGGAGGGAGCTGTTCACGGATTTTCCGGTAGCGCGGAAAATGCGAAGATATCGATCGCCTACGAAGGAGTCACTTATAATCAGGCTAATACGACGAACGGTCATTTGGCTGCAGGCGGCAATGCTTCTGTGGCTCTTCAAGGGAGTGAAATTGAAATGACATTCAATATTTTCTCTATTGTACAGTACGATAATAGCAGCTTGTCCGGTTACTATAAGGGGGCGACGACCGTAATAGAATAATGATTAAATGAAGTATATTCATGAAGAAAATTTTACTGAAATATTTGAACCTGTTTGCTTTGTCGGGGCTACTGTTGGCTTTCGTCGGATGCAGCGACGATAATGATTCGGTAACTCCCGGACCGGGCGTGGAGGAAGTGCCTTCCATCGGTACTTATTTTTTTCGGGGAGTGGCGAATAATATTGTGTCCGGTGTGGCTTCTGTGGATGGGGACTATTTAACTTGTGTCCTTTCGCCGGAAAAGATGGAGGAAGGAAAGGCTGATACTTATTTTGTTTTTTCTCTTCATTTGTATTGGGAAGGGCAGGTGGTGGATGCTTCTTCGCTCTATCACAACGACCAGTATGTTTTTATCTACGAAGATCCAATTTATTATTACTCGCAGTATAAAAAGGTCACAGGGACGTTTTATGTGCAGCGTAACAGCGAAACGAATATAACTGTCAAACTGAATCTGCGGCTTCATGACGGTGTCCGTTTTAAAGCGGAGGTCACTGCCGATTTAATGAAACCGTCGGGAGAAGAACCCTCGGAATAAAGCGGCTTCGGGTGATATTTTTGCCCGGTTATGAATTTATCTTTTAGACGCGGATAACGGACGCGGATTTTTAAATAGCTGTGCAGCTTTAAAAATCCGCGTCATCCGTGTCTAAAAAATTACTTGTAGGCTGAAGGGAAATCCTGCTCGGACACTACGATGGCAAATATCCATTTAAATCACTCTATTTTCATTCCTTTCCGTGCCGTATTTGTTTTTTAGGGTTCTCCCAAAAACTTGAAGAATAGTCCAACTTGAGCCGGAGTAAGTAAGATTGCCTTTTCGCTGTAGCCGGTTTGGGCGAGTGCGGCTTGTAATGCCGTATTTTGGGCAATCCAACTGCGGAGGGTGCGGCGTGCCGAGGCAGGCTGTATGTGAGGCAGATAAAGTGTGGCCAGCTGACTTTTGCTGTAAGTCTGTATGCGGGTAGAGTTTGCCGTCTCCGGCATTTCTTTTGGGCTGACGGAGCTTGCTGTTGTTTCTGTTTTCATTGTCGGTACTTTCTATTATTAGTAGGTGTTCATAATTAGTTTATATCATAATTAGTTTATATCATAATTCGTTTATATCATAATTTAGGCACGGATTACTCCTGAAAAAATAGCCATTAATCAGTGACAGGAACTTATCTGTTTCTTTTAAGTTTATCCTGTGTGAATGCGAAGATACGCTTTTTTATGCCAAGTGGTTCTGCTTTGTACAGAAGCCTCTGTTGGCATAGCTTGTGTAGAAATTGTGCCTTTGGGTTGTCTCTTGTGACGAGTTGTCACATTGTGTTCCTTTGCTTTTTTCCTTTCCTATACTTTTGCCTTCGTAATCGGTTACAGATAGAATTTATTCATTAATCATTAAAAAGAAGAAAGGAAAAAAGTATGCCATTAATTTACAAACCGTATCAGGCAACGCTTGCCAACAAGGAAGGACAGAAACTTTATTATCCCCGTCTGGTGAAATTCGGGAAAATGGTCAATACGCAGAAAATGGCGGAATTGATTGCAGAAAAAGCCTCGCTGACAGCGGGTGATGTTCATAACGTTATTCGTAACCTGATGTCGGTGATGCGTGAACAGTTGCTCAATAGCCGCACGGTGCGCCTCGAAGGCTTGGGGACGTTTACTATGATTGCCAAGGCAAACGGGAAAGGGGTAGAGTTGGAAAATAAGGTCAGCAGTTCGCAGATCACTTCATTGCGTTGCCAGTTTACGCCCGAATACACTCGTGCCGCCAACGGAAGTGCTACCCGTGCGTTGACCACCGGAGTGGAGTTTGTGCACATCAAGGATGTAGCGGGTTCGTTTGTGGCCGACGATGCCATTGACAAAGACCCGGATGACGATAATAAACCTGGTGGTGGAAGCGGAGAAGCGCCGGACCCGGCAGCTTAACCGGTAACTTGACTGTCAGCCGGACACGACCGACGGTTGACGGTTGACAGTCAAATCCCAACGGATATATAAACGGATCCCAACGGACATAAAACGGATTATTAACTTTTAAAAAGAAAACGGATGAGACTATTATTGGAGAAGTTGCTGGATATTCTTGAAGCAGTTCTGCGTTTCCGCCACCGGAGAAACGGCAAGGCAGAAAAGGATTAGCTAGCTGGAAAAGGCTTGGCATACCTGAAAAAAAAGGTATGAAACGGAATGACGTAAAAACATAGAACGTGCCGTCTGCACGTAGCTCGCGGAACAAGTAAAAAAACGTGTAGCAACTCATAGAGTAAACATAAGTAAGGAGCAAGTAAAGAAGCTGTCTCGAATGGACGAGGCAGCTTTTCTTTTTTCGTATTCCGAAAATACTTTTTCGGAAACATGGCGGAAATGAGAATTTTGATGATATTTTTTTTAAGACAGAAATATTTCTGAATGAGGCAGCTTTTTTGTATCCATTTATTTTCTTCTATTCTTGACCGTATTCAACAAAAAAACTCTATCTTTGTTTTATAATTGAGACACAGCATATAATGGGAAGATTTATCAATCCCTTTACCGATTTTGGCTTTAAGTTTTTATTCGGCAGAGAGGTAGAAAAGGAGTTGTTAATCGACTTCTTGAACGATTTGCTCGTAGGCGAGCACGTAATCACCGACATCAGGTTCCTTAACAACGAACAGCCGCCGGAAGTAAAAACAGAACGAGGTCTTATCTACGACATCTATTGCGTAACCGATACCGGTGAACGTATTATCGTAGAAATGCAGAACCGGGAACAGCCTTATTTTAAAGATCGTGCCCTCTTCTATCTTTCTAGGGCCATTACGCAGCAAGCGAAAAGGGGAGTTTGGAACTTCCAGTTGGATGCCGTGTACGGAGTGTTCTTCATGAATTTCGTGATGGATAAGGATATGCCCTCTAAAATCAGAACGGACATCGTTCTTTCTGACAGGGATACGGGGAAGCTCTTCAGCAACAAGTTCCGGCAGATTTTTATCGAACTGCCGAACTTCAACAAAGAAGAGGATGAATGTGAAAATGATTTTGAACGCTGGATTTATATACTAAAGCATATGGATACACTTGACCGGATGCCTTTCAAGGCTCGCAAGGCCGTCTTCGAGCGACTTGAAAAGTTGGCTTCCAAAGCAAATATGACCCAGGAGGAAAGAGCCCAGTATGAAGAAGAATGGAAAGTTTATAACGATTATTTTAATACGTTGGACTTTGCTGAACAGAAAGGCTTACAAAAAGGCTTACAAAAAGGATTACAGAAAGGCTTGCAAAAAGGTAAAGAAGAAACAGCTCGTAATTTGAAAGAATTAGGTGTGGCTGACGATATTATTATGAAATCTACCGGGCTTTCGAAAGAAGAAATAGAAAAATTATAATTTCTTTCATTC
This sequence comes from Bacteroides sp. MSK.20.12, assembly GCF_019052435.1. Taxonomy (NCBI): domain Bacteria; kingdom Pseudomonadati; phylum Bacteroidota; class Bacteroidia; order Bacteroidales; family Bacteroidaceae; genus Bacteroides; species Bacteroides sp. MSK.20.12. The sequence continues at coordinate 69,344 of NZ_JAHQVH010000014.1, forward strand.
TATTGGAAAGAAAGGTTTTGTCGAAAGTGAAAAAATAGTCTATAACTTATGAAGCAAACGATAGTTGTGGAGACTTTTAACACATCCTTTTTTCGCTAAGGGTAAAGTATCTAAAAACTATATATGTCTTTGGGTGAAATAAACGGATTTGGAATATTATCCACGTTAAAATCAGAAAAAAGTTTTCCGTTTTGGAAAACTTTCTGTATCAGTGAGAAAGAATAGTTTCCCGAAATTTAATGTTAAAAGCTAACCAAGCTATGATATAATCTCCTATCTTTGTATCCGGTTTCGGAACTAAAAAGAGGTTTAGTCAATGAGGGAACGCTGTGCAAATCGGCGACAGTACCCGCTGCTGTAATTCTCTAAGAATCCGCACAATAGGCCACTGCATCGATGCCGGTGTGGGAAGGTGTTGCGGGGGAGGGATAAGTCAGAAGACCTGCCGAAGAGATTTTCTATTTTTAATTTATTAATGCTTTCGGGAGTTAAAGTTATGAACTACGCGGAAATTTGTATCATCAAACGTGATGGTAAAAGAGAAGATTTCTCTATCAGTAAGATTAAGAATGCAATCAGTAAAGCATTCAGTGCAAGTGGAATTCAGGATGAGCAGCAGTTGGTTGCTGACATCACCATGAATGTTATCAGTCAGTTTGCTACCCCCACGATCACCGTAGAAGAGATTCAGGACTTGGTAGAAAAGTCGTTGATGAAAGTGCGGCCGGAAGTAGCGAAGAAATACATCATCTATCGCGAATGGCGGAATACGGAGCGTGATAAGAAAACCCAGATGAAACAGGTGATGGACGGCATTGTGGCTATCGACAAGAACGATGTCAATTTGAGCAACGCCAACATGAGCAGTCACACGCCTGCCGGACAGATGATGACGTTCGCTTCCGAAGTAACTAAAGATTATACCTATAAATACTTGTTGCCGAAACGTTTTGCCGAAGCGCACCAGTTGGGAGACATTCACATCCACGACCTGGATTATTATCCGACAAAGACGACAACCTGCATCCAATATGATATGGATGACCTCTTTGAACGCGGTTTCCGCACAAAGAACGGTAGCATCCGCACCCCGCAAAGCATCCAAAGCTATGCTACGCTGGCTACCATCATCTTTCAGACCAACCAAAATGAGCAGCATGGCGGACAGGCGATTCCGGCTTTCGACTTCTTCATGGCAAAGGGAGTGGCCAAATCTTTCCGCAAGCATCTGGCATCGTTCATTAACTTCTATGTGGCTATGGAAAACGGAAATCAGGCCGATGAAAAATCCATCCGCACGTTGATTAAAGAATACCTTCCGTCTATCAAGTCCACCGAGGCCGAACGCGAAACATTGCGCATCGCTCTGGTCGCTTTACAGATCATTATAGATAAGGAACACCTTGCCCGCATTGTCGAAAAAGCCTACCAGCAGACCCGTAAAGATACACATCAGGCAATGGAAGGATTCATCCACAACCTGAACACGATGCATTCTCGTGGCGGTAACCAAGTGGTATTCAGTTCCATCAACTACGGAACGGACACTTCTGCCGAAGGCCGCATGGTGATCGAAGAACTGCTGAAAGCTACCATTGAAGGCCTCGGCACCAGAGGAGAAGTGCCCGTATTCCCCATCCAGATATTCAAGGTGAAAGACGGCGTTTCTTACTCGGAGAAAGACTTTGAGAAAGCAATGAAAGCGGAGAACATCGAAGAGGCAATGACCGACAGTTACGAGGCTCCCAACTTCGACTTGTTATTAAAGGCTTGCCAGACTACTGCGAAAGCGTTGTTCCCGAACTTCATGTTCCTCGACACACCTTTCAACAAGAACGAGAAATGGAAAGCCGACGATCCGCAGCGTTACATTTACGAACTGGCAACAATGGGTTGCCGTACCCGTGTTTTTGAAAATGTGGCCGGAGAAAAATCTTCTTTAGGACGTGGCAATCTTTCGTTCACCACACTGAATATGCCAAGACTGGCTATCGAAGCCCGTATCAAAGCGGAAAATCTGGTAGAAGATGAACGCAACAAGGACGCCATCGAACAAAAAGCAAAAGAAATTTTCATCGAATCTGTACACCAAATGTCTGCGCTCGTAGCCGACCAGCTTTACGAACGTTATCAGTATCAGCGTACGGCCCTGGCACGCCAGTTCCCGTTCATGATGGGAAATAATGTGTGGAAAGGCGGTGGCGAACTGAATCCGAACGAACAGGTAGGAGACGCCTTGCGCAGCGGTACACTGGGGATCGGATTTATCGGCGGGCATAACGCGATGGTGGCTCTCTACGGACAAGGTCACGGACACAGCCAGAAAGCATGGGACACGCTGTATGAAGCGGTGATGGAAATGAATAAAGTGGTAGACGAATATAAAGAGAAATATAACCTGAACTACTCCGTTCTGGCTACTCCTGCCGAAGGACTTTCGGGACGTTTCACGAAAATGGACCGCCGGAAATATGGAAAAATCCCCGGAGTGACAGATCGCGACTATTATGTCAACTCTTTCCACGTAGACGTGAAAGAACCGATCAGCATCGTTGAGAAAATCAAGCGTGAAGCTCCGTTCCACGCTATTACACGCGGCGGACACATCACGTATGTGGAGCTGGACGGTGAAGCGCAGAAGAATGTGCGTGCCATCGCCAAGATTGTGAAAGTGATGCACGACGAAGGAATTGGATACGGCTCTATCAATCACCCGGTAGACACTTGTCATAACTGTGGTTACAAGGGGGTTATCTTCGATAAATGCCCTGTATGCCAGAGTGAAAGTATTCTCCGTATGCGCCGTATCACCGGTTATCTGACGGGCGATTTAAGCTCTTGGAACTCTGCCAAACGGGCAGAAGAGAAGGACCGTGTAAAACATTTGTAGAATAAATGTTTGATAATTGATGAATGGATAATGAACGGTGCTTGATGAAAGCGTTACGGTTCATTATCCATTATTCGGTTATTACTTGCAGCACGTTACTCTCATCTTGTACTGTTCTGTAATGAGTATTTATTCCACATTTATATGGTTATCATCCATTCTCAAATCTTCATTTTTCATTAGCTATTAAAGAAGTGAATTTACTAGGAACTTATTCTGAAACGATTGTTGACGGTGAAGGTATCAGGTTTTCTATTTATCTTGCCGGCTGCTCCCATCATTGTCCCGGTTGCCACAACCCGGAGAGTTGGAATCCGGGAGCAGGAGAAGAACTGACGGAGGAGAAAATACGGTCCATCATCCGTGAAATCAAAGCGAATCCTTTGTTGGACGGCGTTACTTTTTCCGGCGGTGATCCGTTTTTTCATCCGGAAGCGTTCCTGCTTTTGCTGAAACGGGTGAAAGAGGAAACAGGGATGAACGTGTGGTGCTACACCGGATACACATACGAAGAAATTAAGGCGCAGCCTCGTTTGAGTGCCGCTCTTGATTATATTGATGTATTGGTGGACGGACGCTTCGAACAGGCTCTTTTCTCTCCATATCTGGAGTTCAGGGGAAGCAGTAATCAGCGGATTTTGAAGCTGAAGTAAATGTAATTCGACATTTAGAGTAAGTTGAATCCAGTAGTTGAGCACTAAAAAAACTTATTTTTCAAAGGAAACAAAAACACCTGTACCGTTGTTTTGTTTACCTTTACGAAACCAAGTGAATCATTTTTCATCACAGAGTAACGCGGTGCTTTTTGGTAGCCGGTGGGGCTTGCGTCTGTGTTTGTGTCTGCTTGATGGTGAAGAAATAAACGACTACTTACAAGAATAAGTTTTTATGGTACAATCAATAAATCCAACTCAAAAAAACGATGAGACCGATGGCTTGCCAATGCCTAAACGTATTTGGGCGGTGGTGTCTGTCGGCTTCGCTCTTTGTATGTCAGTACTGGATATTAACATCGTCAATATCGTACTACCTACACTTTCGCATGATTTTGGGACTTCTCCCGCTGTAACCACCTGGATTATCAACGGCTATCAGCTGGCCATCGTTATATCGCTACTGTCTTTTTCCGCTTTGGGTGAAATCATCGGTTACCGGAAAGTCTTTCTTTCGGGCATCGGATTGTTTTGCGTCACTTCATTGATCTGTGCCTTGTCCGATTCGTTTTGGACTTTGACGGTTGCCCGTATCTTTCAAGGGTTCAGCGCTTCCGCCATCACTAGTGTGAATACGGCACAGCTGCGTTACATCTATCCGAAGAGCCAGATCGGGCGGGGGATGGGGATTAATGCAATGGTAGTCGCTATATCGGCTGCCGCCGGACCATCTGTGGCGAGCGGTATTCTTTCCATTGCCAGTTGGCACTGGTTGTTTGCCATCAATGTGCCGTTAGGACTCACTGCATTGCTTCTCGGCATCAAACACCTGCCACGACAGGAGGAGCGTACGAAACGTAAATTCGATTATATCAGTGCCATTGCGAATGCGGTCACTTTCGGTCTGCTCATTTACACGCTGGACGGATTTGCCCACCATGAGAAAATGGACTTCCTTTTCATTCAACTGATTGTGTTGGCAGTGGTCGGTACCTACTACGTGCGCCGACAACTGACGCAGACCACTCCGCTGCTCCCTCTTGATCTGCTGCGGATTCCGATTTTCTGGCTGTCCATCCTGACTTCCATCTGTTCTTTCATAGCACAAATGACAGCGATGGTTTCTTTGCCTTTTTTCCTCCAGAACACTTTGGGACACAGCGAAGTCATGACCGGACTTCTACTCACACCGTGGCCGTTGGCTACGCTTGTCACGGCTCCGTTGGCAGGATATCTTGTCGAGCGCATCCACCCCGGTATCTTGGGAAGTGTCGGGATGGCTCTGTTTGCTGTCGGGCTTTTCTCGCTTTCCAGTCTGACTGCGGAGTCGTCCGATATTAGTATCATACTGCGTTTGATGCTGTGTGGGGCAGGCTTCGGATTGTTCCAGACACCGAACAACAGTACGATTATCTCTTCCGCTCCTACGCAACGTTCGGGCGGAGCCAGTGGTATGTTGGGAATGGCCCGCTTGCTGGGACAGACCACCGGGACAACATTGGTCGCATTGCTTTTCAGCTTTGTCGCTCATGACCGGAGTACGGCTGTCTGTCTTATGGTAGGAAGTGGATTTGCTGTTGTGGCGGCTATCGTCAGCAGCTTGAGACTATCGCAGCCTTCCACTCTGAAAAGAAAATAAGAACTGATAAAGTCAGGCGAATTGGAAATAAATAAACTGAGGCTGGTGCCGAAAGCGGAGCTCACTCCGGAACTGGAGGTGTACTACAATTATACCTGTCAGGAGGGCGATTATATCAAAACGTGCACAGTGCCTTCACCCAAGTTGGATGAAACGGATTTGGAAAGAGAAAAAAAGATGTTGAAGATGTTGAAGATTTAGAAGATTTAAAGGCAAGCAACTATAAAAAAGCATCCCGGATGAGAGAGGAGTGAATACCTGTTCTCATCCGGGATTGTTTTTTATGTCTTTCTTCTGTCGTTTGGTCTGTTAGAAGAAGAACCTTAGAATATCGTTGAAGTTAGCCCATATCAACAGACCAAAGAGTAGAATCATACCAGTCATTTGAGCGTATTCCATAAATTTGTCGCTCGGTTTGCGGCGAGCTATCATCTCGTAGAAGAGGAAGAGCACGTGGCCGCCGTCCAATGCGGGGATAGGGAGGATATTCATGAAAGCCAGAATGATGGAAAGGAAGGCTGTCATATACCAGAACTGGTGCCAATCCCATGTAGCAGGGAAGATGCTGCCGATCGTTCCGAAGCCACCTAGCTGTTTGGCTCCTTCTTTCGAGAAGAGGTATTTCATGTTTCCTACATATCCTTTCAGGGTCTTTACGCCGAGGGAGACACCTGCCGGGAAGGATTCGAAGAAAGTATATTCTTTTTTCACCATAGGGAGCAGGCGGTCTGTGACGAGACAGGCGGTTACACCCATCAGGTAGGCGGAATCTACACGCATATTCAATGTGTCGGTTACGCCGCCACGCACATAGGTCAGTGTAATCAGGCGCGGATCTATGCTGTCTTTGAGCAGGGTTTCCGCGTTTTTCTTACGTTCTGCCATCGCTTCTTTGAAGTCGGAGAAAGAAATCGGTGTTCCGTTCAGGGCGATAATGCTGTCACCCGGTTGGATGCCTGCTTGTGCGGCAGGAGAATTCACCATCACACTGTCTATCACATACGGGAAACGGTAGGAGGCAAAACGGATGCTGTCTGCCAGAAGACGTTGCATCAAGTCTTCAGGGATATAAACGGAGGCTTTCGCGCCGTTGCGGATAACGCTTACTTCGCGGGCGTCGGCAATCTGGCTCAACATATCGCCGTCATAACGTTCAAAAGGAACGCCGTCGGCAGAAAGAAGGATGTCGCCGTCCTGAAAACCTATGGATTTGGCCGTTTCGTTGAAATCCATACCGAGAGGAGCTTCCTGCACCTTTATATATTGGTCGCCCCACGCAAATAGAATCATCGAGTAGATGAACAGGGCCAACAGGAAGTTGAACAGTACGCCACCCACCATGATTAGCAGACGTTGCCACGCCGGTTTGGAACGGAACTCCCACGGTTGTTCGGGTTGTTTCATCTGCTCGGTATCCATCGACTCGTCAATCATACCGGCTATCTTGACATAACCGCCCAATGGCAGCCAACCTACTGCATATTCTGTGTCACTTTTCTTGGGCTTGAATTTAAACAGGGTGAACCAGGGGTCAAAAAATAAGCAGAATTTTTCTACACGCACCTTAAACAAACGGGCAAAAAGAAAATGCCCGCCTTCATGAATGATAACGAGCAAAGATAAGCTCATAATCAATTGCAGGGCACGAATCAAAAATGTTTCCATATAGTCTATTTACAATTTAAAGCCTTCACTGGATTCTCTGCCAAAGAGAAGATAAAGGCTATTTTCAATTTATATTAATACTAATCAATTTCTCTATTTTCTTTATTCCTCTACGAAATGAATTATATCAGACTTGCTGCTATCTTTCTTGCTTCCGCATCGGTAGCCACATAATCATCGTAGGTCGGGTTGGCAATGAAGGTGGCCCGTTCCATTGTTTTTTCTATCACGTCGCTCATGCCGAGGAAGCTGATGCCGTCTTTCAGGAAAGAGGCTACCACTACTTCATTGGCGGCATTAACGATGCAAGGCATGTTCCCTCCGCGATACATCGCTTCGTAAGCGAGTGCCAGATTGCGGAAACGTTTCGTGTCGGGTTGCTCAAACGTCAGGTTCGTGCATTTGGAGAAATCGAGCCTGTCGAAAGAAGAACTGATACGGTCGGGATAGGAGAATGCATACTGGATGGGCAGGCGCATATCGGGCATGCCCAACTGTGCTTTTACAGCTCCGTCTTCAAACTGCACCATCGAGTGAATGACTGATTGCGGATGCACAACCACCTCAATCTGACTGGGTTGAACACCGAACAGCCATTTGGCTTCGATCACTTCAAAACCTTTATTCATCATAGAAGCAGAGTCAATCGTGATTTTTGCTCCCATTTCCCAATTGGGATGTTTTAAGGCCTGTGTCTTAGTCACGGACTTCAATTGTTCCAAAGTGTAAGTGCGGAACGGACCTCCGGAGGCAGTCAATATCACTTTCTCAATCGGATTGCCCACTTCTCCCGCTAAACACTGAAAAACGGCGGAGTGTTCAGAGTCTACCGGCAGAATCGGAGTGCGATATTGTTGTGCCAGCTGGTTAATCAGTTCACCTGCTACTACCAATGTTTCTTTATTTGCCAACGCAATCGCTTTCTTGGCACGGATCGCGTTGATTGTCGGCTTCAGTCCGGCATAACCGACCATGGCTGTCAATACCATATCAATAGGACCCGCTTCCACAATCTGACAGATAGCGTCGGTCCCTGCATACACCTTGATAGGCAGGTCGCTCAATGCTTCTTTCAGTTCGGAATACTTTTCTTCGTTGGCTATCACTACCACTTCCGGCTGGAACTTCCGTGCCTGGGCAATCAGTAGTTCCACACGATTGTTGGCTGTCAGTGCGTATGCTTCGTACAGGTCGGGATGCTCTTCGATGACTTGCAAAGCCTGCGTCCCGATAGAACCTGTGGAGCCAAGGATAGCTATTTGTTTTTTCTTTTTATTAGTCTCTATATTCATTTTATCTATTTCTTCCTATTTTGTTGACAAACATATCATCGCTGATTATCACTTATATCTCATCACTCGCCATATCTCATCATTCATCATTGATAACTTAAAAAACGATGTATTTTTCCGGATTTACCGGGTGACCTTTATACCAAAGTTCGAAGTGCAGGTGCGGTCCTGTACTAAGTGTTCCGCTATTTCCTACCAGGGCGATGGCTTCGCCTCCTTTCACCCGTTCACCTTCCTTTTTCAGGAGAGAGCCGCAGTGTTTGTAGATCGAAATTAAATCCTGGTTGTGTTGCACGCCAATCAGATAACCGGTTTCAGCGGTGTATGTACTAAGGATGACGGTTCCGTCCATGGTTGCCAGTACGCTTTCGTTGGGATTGGCGGCAATGTCAGTGCCGTAATGTTTCTTTTCGGCATTGAAGTGGTCGGACACCATGCCTCGTGTCGGACGGTATAATATCAATCCGGTCACGTCCGGTTGGGAAGTGATGGAGGTCAGATTATATTTTTCATTCTCCTCATATTGGCGGCGGAATTCTTCTTCCCGCTTGGTTCGTTCCATCAACGTGTCTTCACGGGCAGCAGTCAGCGAATCAAGCGTTTGCACGCTGTCGATAGGCACTTTCCCGCTGAAGATGTCCTGAATATTCATGATGTAGAGGTTCTGCTTGTTGAGCACTTGTTGCAAAGAGTCTACACGCAGCGCATTGTCTACAATCTGTGTACGGACTTCACTGTTCATATATCCCGGAAGATAATTGCGTAACGGGGTGAAAGTAATGATGCAGGAAGCAATCAGGAAAAGCACTGCCAGCACGCAAAGTAAAACGGATAGTCCATTGAGCTTGGATACACGAAGTCCGACAATTTCTTCAAGTGTATTTTCATTAACGATCGTTAGTTTATACTTGAACTTGAAATTTTTCCAGAAAGCTTTACTTCGTCTTCTCTTTGGCATCTCGGATATTTACTATTTTACGATTTACTATTTACTATTTTCAGTTGATGAGTGACTCATCGTTTGATTTGTTCTCATCGGTCATCTTCCAATTCTTCCAGATTGAGTAACCCTTCGGGAAGTTCCACGGTGATGAGTTTTTGTTTCTGATCTACTCCTACGATAAATTCCTCCTGGGCGGGAACGAGTAGTTCCTCTTCTTCTCTTTCAACCACAAAAAGGGTGTTTACCGTAGTGGTATCCACATCTATCACTTCTCCCAGAGGTCCGTGATGAATGTCTTCCATTTGGAAACCGATAAAGAAGTTCCAGGACAATTCGCCGTCTTCCGCTTCTTCCGCATGCTTTACGGGGAAGTAAACTTCGATGTTGGTGAACATTCGGGCACGTTCGGCGGTGTCTATTCCTTCCAGTTTTACCAAAGCGGTGGAATCGGAACGGAAACGGTATTCTTCAATGAAGAAAGGCACGAAAATACCGTCGAGCAGGCATATCAGATAATCGCAGTCCACACGGTCGAAAATGTCGTCCGTAAACGTAAACTGCAATTCGCCGTGAATGCCATGCGGTTTATTGAATAATCCTATCTTATATACTTCTTCTTTCTTTATCATATTCGGGTGATTCTGGCTCCGATAGCGTTCAGACGTCCTTCGATGTTCTGATAACCACGGTCTATCTGTTCGATGTTACTAATGGTACTGGTTCCTTCGGCACTCATGGCGGCAATCAGAAGGGCGATACCGGCACGTATATCCGGTGAAGTTAGGCGGGCACCGCGCAACTTGAAGCCATGATTGTGTCCGATGACTACGGCACGGTGAGGGTCGCAGAGGATAATCTGTGCACCCATATCGATTAGCTTGTCCACAAAGAACAGGCGGCTTTCGAACATCTTCTGATGGATCAGTACGCTGCCTTTGGCTTGTGTGGCTACAACGAGCATCACACTAAGCAAGTCGGGAGTCAGTCCCGGCCAGGTGGCGTCGGCTATCGTCATGATGGAGCCGTCGATGAATGATTCTATTTGGTAAGTTTCCTGTGCGGGAACATAAATGTCATCTCCTTTCTGTTCGAGCTTGATGCCCAGGCGGCGGAAGCTCTCGGGGATGATTCCAAGGTTCTCGTAAGAAACGTTCTTGATGGTGATTTCGCTTTTTGTCATGGCTGCCATACCGATAAAACTGCCGACTTCAATCATATCGGGCAATACGGTGTGTTGCGCGCCATGCAATTCTTCCACACCTTCAATAGTAAGCAGGTTGGAGGCAATTCCGCTGATTTTCGCTCCCATCCGGTTGAGCAACCGGCAGAGTTGTTGCACGTAAGGTTCGCAGGCAGCGTTGTAGATGGTAGTAGTGCCTTTGGCGAGCACGGCAGCCATTACGATATTGGCTGTTCCGGTGACGGATGCTTCGTCCAGCAGCATATAGCTTCCTTGAAGTCTGTCGGCTGTTATTTCATAAATGCCCCGTCCTTCATCATAACGGAAGTCCGCTCCTAAATTCTGAATACCTACAAAGTGAGTATCCAAACGGCGGCGACCGATTTTATCTCCTCCCGGCTTGGATATCAACGCTTTGCCGAAACGTGCCACCATAGGGCCAATCAGCATGACAGAGCCTCGCAGACTGGAGCATTTCTTTAAAAACTCATCGCTTTCCAGATAAGCCAAGTCTACATTCTCTGCTTTAAAACTATAAGAATCAATGCCTTTCTTTGCAACCGTCACTCCCATCTCGCGCAAGAGCTGAATCAAGTTGTTGACATCAAGAATGTCAGGTATATTGTTCACCGTTACTTCCTCTGCGGTTAGCAATGTGGCACAGATGATCTGCAAAACTTCGTTTTTAGCTCCTTGCGGGTGAATCTCTCCGCAAAGCCGATGTCCTCCTTCGATTACAAATGAAGCCATTAATTTTTTAAGTATTAAGTTAAATTCAAGTATTAAGTATCAAGTATTAACCGTACGGTATCGAACGTTAAGTAAATAAGTAAAAGAAATCCAACCAGTGCCAACAAGCGGCTACGATTAATACTTAATACTTTTTTAATATCTTCTCTTGTTGTTCTGACGATTATTGGTATAGTTCGTCTTCGGACGATAGTTCTGGTTCAGGCGTTCTGCCATCAGCCGGACGATATCGTCAGTCATTTGGAGTTCCCCGTTGGAGAGTTCGTACAGGTCTTCGGCGATCTTTTTGTCGTCCACTGTATCTTTGTTCCATGCCAGGTAGTCCTTCTTCATGTGGTTGCAGATGAGGGCAATCAGGTTTCTCTTTTCGTTTCCTTCGGGGAATTCGATTGCTTTCTTTATCAGCACTTCCAGTGTGCGTCCGTAGTGGCGATAACGCATACGGGCAGTGGAGTAGGGGATCGGATCCGGACGGGTCACCAGGTTATCCTTACGGATGATTTCATACGGGTAGTCAATATCCAGCTCAAAACCGGACATGATAGCCAGGTGATCCCAGAGCTTGTGCTTGAAGTCGGGCACATCACGCAAATGGGGGAACATATTTCCCATAATGTTGATGATGGTGTTGGCACAACGCTGACGTTCTGCACGATCCTGAATGGTCAACGCATAATCTACCATGTTCTGGATGCTACGCCCGTATTCGGGAAGCGGCATTCTTTTCTGTTGAGTATTGTATTGCATTTATTTAATTGAAAGTTTAAAATTAAAAATTAAAGAAGTTTTTTCGGCATGGAAGCAACGAATTCTTTCAAGTAGAAAGGTTCGAAGTAAGCCACGTCTTTATAATCTTCGTCGGCTATTGCTTTTTCTGCCAGCGGGAACATCATTTTAGCCAACGGGTGAATATTGTCGATAAAATGTGCGTTCGGATGCGTAATCTGTTCGCGGCATTTATCGGCCCCGTTTCCAAAGAAATAAACCGGCTGCTCGTTCAGAAACTCCAAGTAAGAGTTTTCGTCTACAATATCGGCAGCTACTGCACGTTTCACCTGAAGTCTGCGGTCATAAACGGCTGCGTATACTTCCATGCGGCGGGCGTCGATCATCGGACAAAGCAAAGCGTCCTCGGGCAAGTCGTGATACAACAACACCGGAACAGTCAATACTTCCAGCGTCGGAATACCGATCAATGGGACGTTACGTCCGTAACAAACTCCTTTCGCCATAGAAACCCCGATTCGAAGTCCGGTATAAGAACCCGGCCCACAGCTCACTGCGACTGCATCCAAAGGGATGGCATGACTGTCTATGAAAGACAACGCTTCATCTACAAAAACTCCTAAAGACACGGCGTGTGAAGGGCCTTTCAAATCTTCTTTCACAAAAATCGTCTGTCCGTCTTGACTGGCCGCTACCGAGCAAACAGAGGTAGAGGTTTCAATATTCAGTATACACGACATAAAAATCAGCTTATTAAATTGTCGCAAATTTACATGATTATTTCCAATTCTTAAAATATTCGTGTACTTTTGCACAAAACTTTAAGGTTATGATACAGTCTATGACAGGATACGGCAAAGCTACGGCCGAACTTCCTGATAAAAAAATAAATGTAGAAATCAAGTCGCTCAACAGCAAGGCAATGGATTTATCCACTCGCATCGCTCCGGCGTATCGTGAAAAAGAGATTGAAATCCGTAATGAGATTTCTAAAGTGCTGGAACGTGGAAAGGTCGATTTCAGCCTGTGGATCGAGAAGAAAGAAGCGGCAGAAAATGCGACTCCTATCAATCAAGTATTGGTGGAAGGTTACTACAAACAGATTTTGGCAATCTCGCAGAATCTTGGTATCCCTGTTCCTGCCGACTGGTTTCAGACATTGCTCCGTATGCCGGATGTGATGACTAAAACGGAAATCCAGGAACTGACCGAAGAGGAATGGAAAATGGTGCACGCCACTGTGCTCGATGCTATCAGTCATCTGGTAGATTTCCGCAAACAGGAAGGTGCTGCACTGGAAAAGAAGTTCCGTGAGAAGATCGCCAATATCTCAAGCCTGCTCGAAAAGATCGCTCCTTACGAAAAAGAACGTGTGGAAAAAGTGAAAGAACGCATCACGGATGCTCTCGAAAAGACATTAAGTGTGGATTACGACAAGAACCGCTTGGAGCAGGAATTGATCTATTACATTGAGAAACTGGATGTCAATGAAGAAAAACAACGCCTTAGCAACCATCTGAAATATTTCATCAGTACAATGGAAAGCGGTAACGGACAAGGTAAGAAACTTGGTTTTATCGCCCAGGAAATGGGTCGGGAAATCAATACGTTAGGTAGCAAGTCCAATCATGCCGAAATGCAGAAAATCGTTGTTCAGATGAAAGATGAGTTGGAGCAGATTAAGGAGCAGGTGTTGAACGTGATGTAATTTACTCACAATAAATTCATTTACGATTAGACGATTTACGATGTACGATTGAAGTTAGTATTGCGAAATAATAGTGTACACATTTGGATATTTATAAATTCAAAAAATAATATCAATCGTACATCGTAAATCGTCTAATCGTAAATAACTTAATGTCAAATAAACTTTAATAATGACCGGTAAACTAATTATTTTCTCTGCCCCGTCAGGTTCGGGCAAATCTACTATTATCAATTATCTGCTGACGCAGAATTTGAATCTTGCATTTTCTATTTCTGCTACCAGCCGTCCTCCGCGTGGGACGGAGCAGCACGGAGTGGAATATTTCTTTCTTACGCCGGAGGAATTCCGTTGTCGCATTGAGAACAACGAATTTTTGGAGTATGAGGAAGTATATAAGGACCGTTATTACGGAACGTTGAAGGCACAAGTGGAAAAGCAACTGGAAGCAGGTCAGAATGTTGTGTTTGACGTTGATGTGGTAGGTGGATGTAATATCAAGAAGTTTTATGGTGACCGTGCATTGTCAGTGTTCATTCAACCGCCTTCGGTGGAAGAATTACGTTGCCGGTTGGAAGGGCGCGGAACGGATGCCCCGGAAATTATTGAAAGCCGGATTGCTAAGGCGGAATATGAGTTGGGGTTTGCTCCGCAATTCGATTGTGTGATTGTCAATGACGATTTGGAAGCTGCGAAGGCAGAAGCGTTGAAAGTAATCAAAGAGTTTTTAGCCGAAGAATAAGACTTGAGAATGTACAAGAAGAACTGTAACACCCGAAAATGGATGTATCTGTGTGCCGTCACCGGTGTGATGAATCTTCTTGCTTTTATTGTATGCCTTTATTTTCAACAATGGGTCATAAGCGGCATTGCGCTACTTCTCACAATCAGACAAGCTATTGTTTTACCGAAGTGGAGAAAGAAAATAAAGCAAGAAAGAATAGCGGAAAATGAATCAAGTTAAAACAAGAAAAACCGGAATCTTCAGCGGGTCATTCAATCCGATTCATATCGGGCATCTCGCTTTAGCCAATTACCTTTGTGAGTATGAAGGGTTGGATGAAATATGGTTTATGGTAAGTCCGCAGAATCCTTTGAAAACGAAGGCAGAGTTATGGAGTGACGAGCTTCGTCTTAACTTAGTGGAGTTATCCATCAGTGATTATCCTCGTTTTCGAGCTTCAGACTTTGAATTTCATTTGCCCCGTCCTTCGTATAGCGTATATACACTGGAGAAACTTCATGAAGCGTATCCCGACCGGGAATTTTATTTCATTATCGGTTCCGATAATTGGGAACGTTTTGGACACTGGTACCAGTCCGAACGCATCATTAAAGAGAATCAACTCCTCATTTATCCTCGTCCCGGCTTTCCGGTAAAAGAAGAGGAATTGCCGGAAACCGTGCGTCTTGTTCATTCCCCTGTTTTTGAAATCAGTTCCACTTTTATTCGGGAAGCCTTGAATGCAGGGAAAGATATTCGTTACTTCTTACATCCGAGAGCTTGGGAGGCTATCAAGAAAGATAATATACGCCTTTGAATATATTATAATATGTGTCCGGCAGAATATAACGGATAATTTGTCAGCCACTCTTGTTCCCGATAATCTGACATGGAAAAACGGATGCCATGTAGTTCTGGATTCTTTTCAACAAAAGAGCGCAGACTTTTCGACTGTAAATTTTCTTCAGCTTTCACTTCGACCGGAATAATACAGATTTCTTTTTGCAAAAGGAAATCCAATTCTCCTTTGGAAGTATCTGAAGACCAGTAATAGATATTCAAGCCTTTCACTGATTTCAGTTGTTGTAACACATATTGTTCGGTAATTGCTCCTTTATAATCGGTAAATAAAACATTGCCTTCCAATAATGCTTGTGGGGGGAGTCCGCTCATTGCTCCCATTAATCCGGTGTCTAGCATAAACAGTTTGAATGCGGAAAAATCTTCGTAGGCCGATAAAGGTATTCCACCTTTCTTTACCCGGTTTACTTTATAAATAAGACCGGCATCTATCAGCCATTCTATGGCCAGTTCAAAATCCTTGGCTCTTGCTCCTTCTTTTATAACTCCATAAATGAATTTGCGATTTTCTTTAGCCAGTTGTGCAGGAACCGAACGCCACACCATACGAATCCTAGGGACTTCGGCAATAGGAGCGTGTTTGGAAAAATCACGGTCATAAGAATCCAGTATGTTTTGTTGCAACTGGCGGACTTCGGTATAGTCTTTATGCTCAATAAATGCATTGACTACTTCGGGCATTCCTCCTACGAAATAGTACTGTTTAAGGAAGTCGGTGAATTTAGAACGGAAGGTAGAAATGAGGTTCCAATCTTGCTTTGCAAGCAAGCTGACAAAAGACTCTTGTCCGATAGCTTCTAAAAACTCGGAAAAAGAAAGTGGATATAGGTCTATAAAATCGACTTTTCCCACCGGGAAAGAGTCATTTTGATGCATAGCGATGCCCAGTAAAGAACCAGCTGCAATAACATGATACTGTGGCGCTTTCTCCAGGAAATATTTCATGGCTGTCAAGCCGCGTGGGGCTTCCTGAAGTTCGTCAAAAAGAATTAAGGTATCTGTATCTACTACTTTTCCGGTTACTAACTGGATAGCCATCAAAATACGTTCGATATCAAAATCTTTTTGAAAAACCTCTTTCATCACTTCATTGTCTTCGAAGTTGATGTAGGCAAACTGTTTGTAAGCAGTAGCCGCAAACTCTTTCATAAGCCATGTCTTTCCTACCTGACGGGCTCCGCGAATAATCAAAGGCTTTCGTGTAGACTTTTCTTTCCAATCGTACAATTGTTGCATTGCATTTCTTCTCATACTTCTTTCTTTTATTGTCAGCTACTTATAGGTACAAATGTAAGCACTAAAAAGGATAATAACAAAAAGTCGTACCCTAAAAGTGTGGTATTTAACAAAAAGTTATACCCTAAAAGTGTGGCATGTTACAGAAAGTCGTATCAGAAAAGTGTGTGATGTTGCTATTTTTGTTTGTTATTGTACCAAGTCACGATACCTTACTCCGTCAATCGATGAAGAGTAATGACGATGATTTCTGCCGGAGCACCGACACGGATCGGTAACTTTGAAGTTCCTATTCCGTTTGTTATAATCAAAGGAATTTTTGCTGTATTATATGCCAGTCCGGTGATAAAACGATTGCCGTAGTGTGAGTTCAGTGCCGGGGCGACTCCGAATACACGGACTTGTCCCCCGTGTGTATGTCCTGCGAGAGCGAGGTCTGTATTGGCTACTGAAACATCTTCTATGTAATCCGGCGTATGAACTAGTAAGATGACAAAATCCTTGGGAGAGAGTGCCAAAGTGGGTGATACTCCGTTGCGCCCCAGATCGAAAGGATTGCGCACTCCGGCGATAATAATCTGCTGGCCGTCTTTACGCAGCGTGTCCACTTCGTGTTCTAACGGATGCATTCCGTAATGTTTCATTGTGTTCACAATATCGTCGTGGCAACGTTCGTAATCATTATTACCCATCACTCCATAGGTTCCCATTGGTGTCTTTACACGTGCAAGTGCGGAAAACAAAGGTTCTACATATTCGCAACCTTCCTGATAATCACCGCCCATCAAAAGAACATCTGCTTTTTGGGCAATCAATAGGCGGACAAGATCGTTCAATCCTTTCTCTTTCAGCAGGCTTTTGTAATGTAAATCGGAAATGAAAGCGATGCGGAAACCTTCAAAAGCTTCAGGTACATCGCGGTGGGTGAAGTCGTATTTTACTACACGGTCCACTCCTGTATAAACAGATGACACATCTACGCTGGAAGAGGTTATTTGGGTTCCACGGAGCATCCGGTCGGATTTGTCCGCGTCGGTATCAGTCTCCTTTTTCTTTGTATGTTGCTTTTTGTTTTTAGAAACAGCCAGTGCTTTGAGTTTCGAGTGGTCGGGAGCGAAGAGTCCGGCAATGGCGTTAGTCGTATCCGGATAAATGGAATCAGTATGTAAGACAGGGTGCGGCAAGCTAGCCACCATATTCTTTTTCGATTTGCAGGAAACAAGTAAAAGCAATGCCAACAGGATAACAGGGTAGATTGTTTTCTTCGTCGGTGGATAAATCGTTTTCTTCATCAATGGGATATTTATTTTCTTCATCTTCTCTTAGTTTGAAGTTTTCTGGGGTGCAAAGATACGAAAAATCATGTATCTTTGTCCGTCAAAACTCTTTATAATATATTAAAGTATGGAAGAAGTAAAGCGTAACTCGCTACAAGCATGGATATTAGCTGCACGTCCCAAAACTCTTACAGGAGCTATTACCCCTGTTCTGATAGGTACAGCTCTCGCTGCGATGGACGGGCATTTTCACTGGTTGCCGGCACTGATCTGCTGTCTGTTCGCAAGTCTGATGCAAATTGCCGCTAATTTCATCAATGACCTTTTCGACTTCCTCAAAGGGACAGATCGGGAAGATCGCCTGGGACCCGAACGTGCTTGTGCACAGGGATGGATTTCTCCGCAAGCGATGAAAACCGGGATTATTATTACGGTTGCTCTTGCCTGTCTTATCGGTTGCACATTACTTTTCTTTGCCGGATGGGAACTGATTGTCGTAGGAGTGCTTTGTGTATTATTCGCTTTTCTTTATACCACCGGCCCTTATCCTCTTTCTTACAACGGCTGGGGAGATGTACTGGTGATTGTCTTCTTTGGATTTGTGCCTGTTGGCGGAACATATTACGTGCAAGCGCTAACATGGACGCCGGATGTCACTATCGCCTCTCTGATTTGTGGACTATTGATTGATACGCTACTGGTAGTCAATAACTACCGTGACCGGGAAGCGGATGCGCGCAGTGGAAAAAGAACAGTGATCGTTCGTTTCGGTGAGAAGTTCGGCCGCTATTTTTATTTGATGCTGGGTGTTACAGCTTCTCTTCTCTGTCTGTGTTTCCTTCGTGAAGGTCATTTTTTAGCCGCTCTTCTTCCGCAACTCTATTTGATTCCTCATTTCCTCACCTGGAAACGGATGGTGAAAATATATAGTGGTAAAAAATTAAACAGCATATTAGGCGAGACTTCGCGTAATATGCTGTTTATGGGTGTTCTTATTGCAATAGGAATGTTGGTAAGTTGAGAATCATTTCCCATACATCTTTTCGTAGTAACCCTGATAATCTCCGCTGGTAACTTCTTCCACCCAAGCCTGGTTGGCTAAGTACCATTCGATTGTCTTTACGATACCGACTTCGAATTTTGTTTCGGGATACCATCCTAAAGCATTTGTAATCTTTGTAGGATCGATGGCGTAACGTTGGTCATGTCCCAGACGGTCTTTAACGAACGTAATCAGATCTTCGTTGATCCAGTCGATCGAAATATTTCCGTTTTCGTCTTTCACCTTCTTTTTGAGAACCTGACGATATTCGGGATTCTCTGCCATCAGACGGTGGATAGTTGAAATAGTCAGTTTTACGATTTCGAGGTTTGTCTTCTCGTTATGTCCGCCAACGTTGTACACTTCTCCGTCTTTACCTTCACGTACAACGAGATCAATCGCTTTGCAGTGATCTTCTACATAAAGCCAGTCGCGTACATTACTGCCGTCACCGTAGACGGGGAGATGTTTTCCTTCGAGGATATTCTTGATAATCAACGGAATCAATTTTTCCGGGAAGTGATACGGACCATAGTTGTTTGAGCAGCGGGTAATTGTTACCGGCATTTTATAAGTATCAT
Organism: Bacteroides sp. MSK.20.12; assembly: GCF_019052435.1. Lineage (NCBI taxonomy): Bacteria > Pseudomonadati > Bacteroidota > Bacteroidia > Bacteroidales > Bacteroidaceae > Bacteroides > Bacteroides sp. MSK.20.12. Next base: position 88,511 of record NZ_JAHQVH010000014.1, read on the forward strand.
GGTAAGCCATCACTACCATGTCTGCGCTAGTCTTAGAGGCACTGTACGGGCTGTGAGGACAAAGCGGGGTTGTTTCTGTGAAATACCCTTCGGCTCCCAGTGAACCATACACTTCGTCGGTGGATACCTGATGATAGCGTACACCTTTTCTCCAGGTAGGGTATCCTTGTTCATCTTTTCCCATTACCCATGCGCGGCGTGCACAATCCAATAAGTTCTGTGTTCCGAGAATGTTGGTAATCAGAAACAGTTGCGGATTTTCAATGCTGCGGTCAACGTGACTCTCGGCAGCGAAATTCACCACATAATCAAAACGATACTCAGCAAAAAGACCGTCTACCACATCACGGCTACAAATGTCTCCTTTGATAAAGACGCAGCGTTCGTTGTCGATGTCTTTGGCAATCGTTCCTAAGTTACCTGCATACGTCAAAGCATCCAATATCACGACTTTGATGTCGTTATGTTTGGCCAAGATGTATTTGATGTAATTTGCCCCGATAAATCCTGCGGCACCGGTCACTAGATAAGTTTTCATATTTTATTCTATTATGTTGATTTTAGGATTGTTTTGCCAATTCGATGAGATACTTTCCGTACTCGGTCTTTTCGAGTTGCTGACCTAACAGAAGCAATTGCTCCGTCGGAATCCATCCCTGACGCCAGGCGATTTCTTCAATACAGCTGACGTAGAAACCTTGCCGGTTCTGAATAGTAGCCACGAAGTTGGATGCTTCCAGCAGACTGTCGCAGTTACCCGTATCCAGCCATGCGAATCCGCGTCCGAAGAGTTCCACTTTCAATGTGCCTTCTTCCAGATACAGGCGATTCAGGTCTGTAATCTCATATTCTCCACGTGCTGAAGGACGAAGAGCTGCTGCTTTTTCCGTCACACTGGCATCATAGAAATAGAGTCCGGGAACGGCATAATTACTTTTCGGCACTTCCGGTTTTTCTTCCAGTGAAATAACTTTCCCTTGTTCGTTAAATTCCACTACACCATAAGCGCGCGGGTCTTTTACATAGTAGCCGAAGATGCAGGCGCCTTTTTCTATATTGGCAGCCCGGCGGAGCATGGCAGAAAAGCCTTGTCCGTAAAACATATTATCCCCAAGAATCAGACAGCCCGGTTCACCGTTCAGGAAATCGGCTCCCAATACGAAAGCCTGTGCCAGTCCGTTAGGTTGTTCCTGTATTTTGTAGGAGAAAGACATACCCAGCTCCTCACCCGTTCCCAGCAAATCCCGGAACATAGGCAAGTCACGTGGAGTCGAAATAATCAACACTTCGCGTATTCCTGCCAACATCAGTGTCGACAATGGATAGTAAATCATCGGCTTGTCATACACAGGCATGATTTGTTTGGAAATCGCTTTGGAAAGCGGATAAAGTCGGGTGGCACTACCACCGGCCAGAATAATTCCTTTCATGTTCGTCTGAGTTATTCATTAACAGTGTGCAAAGGTCGGAAAGAATTCCGACGTGGCAAAATTTTAAAATAATTTTTCAGTCAGGTGGGGACATTTATTTTATTTGTCCGCCAGTTCGATAACTTCCAAGTCCTGAAACGCCCCTTGATTGATAACAAAACGCACCAAAGTCCGCACCTTATGGAAACCAGACATACCTGCAGCTCCCGGATTGATATGTAACATATCCAGCGTTTTATCATACTTCACCTTTAATATATGCGAATGTCCGCTGATAAAAAGCTTGGGCGGTCGCGTCATCAGACTACCGATGATGGAAGGATCGTACTTTCCCGGATAACCGCCGATATGTTTTATCAGTACTTCCGCACCATCCACCGTGAAACGATTTATTTGAGGATACAGTTTTCTGATTTCCTGTCCGTCAATGTTTCCGTACACCGCCCGGAATGGACGGAATGCGGCTAACTTTTCCGCTACTTCCAGTGAACCGATGTCTCCGGCGTGCCAGATTTCGTCGCACGGTTCGAAATATTCCAGGTATTTCTCATCCCAGTAAGCGTGAGTATCAGATAATAATCCAATTCTTGTCATAAAATTCTTTGTTTAATCCCACAAAGATACTATATTTGGAAAAATCTTAAAGCACATGGAAAGCAAATATAATTATTTCAAGCGAGATATAAGTTGGCTCTCATTCAATTACCGCGTATTGTTGGAGGCTCTGGACGAGCGTCTGCCGCTTTACGAACGTATCAACTTCATCTCTATCTACTCTTCCAACCTCGAAGAGTTTTACAAAATCCGTGTAGCCGACCATAAAGCTGTTGCTTCCGGCGCTACGGAAAGCGATGAAGAAACCGTACAGTCAGCCCGCGAACTGGTAGAGGAAATAAATAAAGAAGTCACCCGCCAGCTGGATGACCGTGTACGCATCTATGAACAAAAAATACTGCCTGCCCTGCGCAAAAATCATATCATCTTTTATCAGGACAACCATGTAGAACCGTTCCACCAACAGTTTATCAAAGACTTTTTCCGGGAGGAAATCTTTCCCTACCTGCAACCTGTGCCTGTATCCAAAGATAAAATTGTCTCCTTCCTGCGGGATAACCGTCTTTACCTGGCAATACGAGTCTATCCGAAGAAAGAAGAAAAAAACAAAGGAGAAGAAACTAAAGAAAATATAGAAAAATATACCGGAGAGTGCATAAATGAAAGAAATGACGGAGAAGGTATAAAAGTAGGTATGGAAGCAGCAAGGCCAAATGTAACAGACCTCCGACAACCCCTTTACTTTGTGATGAAACAACCCTACGCCAAAGTGCCCCGCTTCATCGAACTTCCGTCTCGCGAGAAAAATCATTATTTGATGTTTACCGAAGACATCATCAAGGCAAACCTCAACCTGATCTTCCCCGGCTACGATGTCGACTCCAGTTACTGCATCAAAATTTCCCGTGATGCTGATATATTGATTGACGACACCGCCAGCAGTGCCGACCTCGTCGCTCAACTCAAGAAGAAAGTGAAGAAACGCAAGATCGGTGACGTCTGCCGTTTCGTCTACGACCGTGCTATGCCTTCTGAATTCCTGGACTTCCTTGTGGATGCCTTCCGTATTCAGCGTGACGAACTTGTCCCCGGTGATAAGCATTTGAACCTCGAAGACCTGCGTCATCTTCCCAACCCGAACAAATCCCTTCATAGCCTCGAAAAACCGAAGCCGATGAAGCTGACCGTCCTCGATGAGAAAGAATCCATTTTCAATTACGTCGCCAAAAAAGACCTATTATTATATTACCCTTATCACTCTTTCGAGCACTTTATCCACTTCCTGTATGAAGCCGTGCACAACCCGGAAACCCGTGAAATCATGGTAACTCAATACCGCGTAGCGGAAAACTCCGCCGTCATCAACACCCTGATAGCCGCCGCCCAAAACGGCAAGAAAGTCACCGTATTTGTGGAACTGAAAGCCCGCTTTGATGAAGAAAACAACCTTGCCACCGCCGAAATGATGCAAGCCGCCGGTATCAAGATAATCTACAGCATCCCTGGTTTGAAAGTGCACGCCAAAGTAGCCTTGATCCGTCGTCGCGGATTAAACGGTGAGAAAATCCCCAGCTACGCCTACATCAGCACCGGCAACTTTAACGAAAAAACCGCCACCCTTTACGCCGATTGCGGTCTTTTCACCTGTCGCAAAGAAATAGTGGCCGACCTCTATAACCTCTTCCGTACCCTGCAAGGAAAAGAAGACCCGAAGTTCACCACCCTTTTGGTAGCCCGTTTCAACCTCATCCCCGAATTGAACCGCCTGATCGACCGCGAAATATCCCTCGCAGACGAAGGCAAGCAAGGACGCATCATCCTAAAAATGAACGCCCTCCAAGACCCTACCATGATAGACCGCCTCTACGAAGCCTCCGAACACGGTGTACAAATCGACCTTATCGTCCGTGGTATCTGCTGCCTCATCCCCGGACAGTCATACAGTCGTAATATCCGTGTCACCCGTATTGTGGATAGCTTCCTCGAACACGCCCGCATCTGGTACTTCGGCAACGACGGCACCCCCAAAGTATTCATGGGCTCTCCCGACTGGATGCGCCGTAACCTCTATCGCCGCATCGAAGCCATCACCCCCGTTCTTGCCCCCGACCTGCGTGACAGCCTCATCGAAATGCTCGACATCCAACTCGCCGACAACCAAAAAGCCTGCTGGGTAGATGATAAGCTGCAAAACATATTCAAAAAAAGAACACCCGGCACCCCTGCCGTCCGAGCCCAATACACCTTCTACGACTGGCTAAACCAAAAAGACAACTAACATAAAATTCTTTCCGCAGCAACTATGCTGCGGAAAACACATCATTGCAAAACACATCATTGCAAAACACATCATTGCAAAACACATCATTACAACCATACCCCAGCCCCCATCATACATACGATCACAATGACCTGCACCCCGCATGGTTTCCCGGCCTACTTTTTTCTCCGTCAAGCGAGCGCCCGTAACGTAGCGTCAAGAAGGGCAGACTGTTTGAGCGTAGCGAGTTTCTGCCCTTTAGCGAAGTGAAGGAAGCGAGTAGGAGAAAAAAGTCAGCCTTGAATTTTTCTTTGCTTCTTTCTTTTGTTTCAAGACAAAAGAAAGATGATTGTAATACAATTGTAACATGTATGACACCTCCCTGCAACGTCAAATCCCGTCCTTTGCAACTGGAAACAACATACACATATTATTTATGGAGACTATTTATTTATGCATTATCATTTTCCTCTTCGTCCTTGCCGTCTTCGATCTGATAGTCGGAGTCAGCAATGACGCAGTCAACTTCTTAAACTCCGCGGTAGGTGCCAAAGCCGCTTCGTTTAAAACCATCCTTTTCATAGCCGGCGTCGGCATATTTATTGGCGCCTCCCTATCCAATGGCATGATGGACATAGCCCGGCACGGCATCTACCAGCCCGAGCACTTCTACTTTGCCGAAATCATGTGCATCCTGTTAGCCGTCATGCTGACCGACGTAGTACTGCTGGACGTATTCAACTCCATGGGTATGCCCACCTCCACCACCGTTTCATTAGTCTTTGAACTACTCGGAGGAACCTTCGCCCTCTCACTTATCAAAGTACATAATAGCGATACCCTCGGTTTGGGCGACCTCATAAACACCGACAAAGCCCTTTCCGTCATCATGGCCATTTTCGTATCCGTCGCCATCGCCTTCTTCTTCGGAATGATCGTACAATGGCTGGCCCGTGTGATATTCACCTTCAACTATACGAAAAAGATGAAATACAGCATTGCCCTTTTCGGAGGTGTAGCCGCTACCGCCATCATCTATTTCATGCTTATCAAAGGACTGAAAGACAGCTCCTTCATGACCCCCGAAAACAAACACTGGATACAAGACAACACATTGATGTTAATCGCCGTCTTCTTCGTGTTCTTCACCGTACTGATGCAAATCCTTCACTGGATGAAAATCAACGTTTTCAAAGTCATTGTATTGATGGGCACCTTCGCCCTCGCTCTCGCTTTTGCCGGCAACGACCTTGTCAACTTCATCGGTGTTCCCCTCGCAGGCTTCTCCTCTTTTATGGACTATACCGCCAACGGAGGAGGAAATCCGAACGGCTTCCTGATGACCTCTCTGCTGGGACCCGCCAAAACCCCGTGGTATTTCCTTATCGGAGCCGGAGCCGTTATGGTCTACGCCCTCTGTACTTCTAAAAAGGCACATGCTGTAATTAAAACATCCGTCGACCTTTCCCGTCAAGATGAAGGAGAAGAAACATTCGGAAGTACCCCGATTGCCCGTACAGTAGTCCGCATCAGTATGACACTTGCCAACGGAATCTCCCGCATTATGCCAAGTGGCAGCAAAGAATGGTTTGACTCCCGCTTCCGCAAAGACGAAGCCATCATTGCCGACGGAGCAGCTTTCGACCTTGTCCGCGCTTCTGTCAACCTAGTATTAGCGGGGCTGCTCATCGCCTTGGGAACTTCCCTGAAACTTCCTCTTTCTACCACCTACGTAACCTTCATGGTAGCTATGGGTACCTCCTTGGCCGACCGTGCCTGGGGACGTGATTCTGCCGTTTATCGTATTACCGGCGTATTAAGCGTCATCGGTGGCTGGTTCATCACTGCCGGAGCTGCCTTCACCATCTGTTTCTTCGTAGCCCTCGTACTTCATTATGGAGGAAATATCTCTATCATCGCACTCATCGGTATAGCTGTATTCATCCTGATCCGTAGCCAAGTGATGTACAAAAAACGCAAAGCGAAAGAACAAGGTAGCGAAACTCTGAAGCAACTTATGCAAGCCACAGACAGCACAGAAGCCCTGCAACTGATGCGTAAGCACACCCGCGAAGAACTTTCCAAAGTGCTGGAATATGCAGAAACCAACTTCGAACTGACCGTCACTTCTTTCCTCCACGAAAATCTTCGAGGACTGCGTCGTGCTATGGGTTCCACAAAATTTGAAAAACAGCTCATCAAACAGATGAAACGTTCCGGCACCGTAGCCATGTGCCGCCTCGACAACAACACTGTACTCGAAAAAGGACTTTATTACTATCAAGGCAACGACTTTGCCAGCGAACTGGTTTACAGTATTTCTCGTCTCTGCGAGCCTTGCCTGGAACATACCGACAACAATTTCAACCCGTTGGATGCCATTCAGAAAGGTGAATTCAGCGATGTTGCAGAAGATATTACATATCTGATTCAGCAATGCCGTAAGAAAATGGAAAACAACGAGTACAACAATCTGGAAGAAGAAATCCGTCGTGCCAACGACCTCAACGGACAACTTTCGCTATTGAAACGTAAGGAACTGCAACGTATCCAAAGCCAATCAGGAAGCATCCGGGTTAGCATGGTATATCTCACGATGGTTCAGGAAGCACAGAACGTAGTCACTTACACCATCAACTTAATGAAAGTAAGCCGTAAATTCCAAATGGAGACTGAAATGCCGTAAAGGCTGGAAACGATAACGTTCTTCACTGGAAAAAACGAATGATAACTCGAAAGGAAAGGACTGTTTGATAAACCCTATTTATATAAGTGAGGGTATGTCAAACAGTCTTTTCTTTTTAGAAAGTGGTTGGATAAAAAAGCTCTGTTCTTTAGCATTTGATTTGATAAAATTGTATATTTATAGTCGGTAAGATATTTGAGACGATTTAAAATGCAATGGTATAAAAATGAAATGAATGAAATATCAATTAGAAATAACCACTTTACTGGTTCCTGTCAATGTGCATCAGTTGTTTGAGAAATGTGAATGGCCCGAACTAAACAGTTTTGACAGAGAAATGGTTGAGAACTATTTCTCTGATTTGGTAAATGGTATTCAAACCGATGAGGCTTTGAACGATTGGAAGCTGACAATTGTCCTGTATATCGGTACTTATTTGGGAGCCAATCATATCAGTATCCGGAAACATGGAATCACCGATACGGCAACTAAAGAAAAAGTGTTGACGATCGGTATACCTCTTCCTTGTAGTAAAATCGTTCGTTGGGGAGTGAAGAAGAAAGAACGGTTTACCGGTAAAATGCCGGATGAAAACTATAGGAGAAATAACAGGCTGCTTCCCGTCTACTTTGCGAAATATGATACTATGGGAACCTATATTGAAGATAACATCCGGATAGCCCTTTTGAATTTGTTTGAAGTAGGTTTTACCTTGAAAGGATATAAAGTAAAGAAACGGTGATAGTAACTGAATCGTAATCAAACTTCCTTTTCATAGGGATTAAACTTGCTTATCCCGGCAGGAAAATGTATCTTTGTTGGGAAGAAAACTATAACCGCAAGTTCTGATTATAAAACCGGAACTTTTGATTATGTAATCAGAAGTTTCAGTTATAAAACCAGAACTTGCGGTTTTAGTTTGCCCTAAGGGAAAAAGAACTTTTCTTCTAGGGGAGAACAAGTTTTCTACCTATAGCTAGGATGTTTTCTATTAGTAATCAATATTTCAAATAAACTTTAGTACTATGGCAATGTATGTAATGGAAGAAATGCCCGATATTCATGGAACGGGCGAACAAGTACTTTATCCGCGGTTTGCAATGATGGATCAGGTTTCTACCGAGGAGCTGATACGTCAGATAGCATCCAGCAGTGGTTTTAATGTCGGAGATGTGGAAGGCGTAATTACACAAATAGGTATTGAGATGGCACATCAGATGGCAGAAGGCAAGTCTGTGAAGCTGGATGGCATTGGAACATTCTCTCCTTCGTTGGCGTTATGCAAAGATAAAGAGCGTGAAAAGGCCGGAGAAGGCGAAACCCATCGTAACGCACGAAGCATTGTGGTGGGAAACGTGAACTTTCGTGTAGACAGGAAGATGATAAGGCGTATCAATGGAAGATGTCTGCTGGAAAGAGCTCCGTGGAAGTCGCAACGTTCTTCACAGAAGTATACTCCGGAGCAACGGCTTGCATTGGCTGTCAGATATTTGGAGGAACATCCTTTTTTGACAGTCTACGAATACCGGAAGCTGACAGGTCTGCTGCGCACAGCGGCTACCAATGAATTGCGCCAATGGGCGTATACGCCCGGTTCCGGTATCGGGATTGATGGCAGAGGAACACATCGGGTGTATATAAAGAAAACATAATTCATCATATTTGTATGATGATACTTTGAGATTTTGAATTAAGAGCATTGGGGGGAATTGCGGTGAGGGCGCTTTTCTTCAGGGACGTGCTTGAGTGATAACTAAAATTAATAGAAATGGGGAATTTGATTTCATTTATGAAGGAAGTAGCTGAAGGGCTTCGAAAAAGTGGGAATTATGGAACTGCTCATGTTTACAGGAGTAGCATGAATGCTATCATTGCATTTAATGGGAGCAGGAATCTGTCATTCAAGAAAGTGAATCAGGAGTTTCTTAAAAGTTTTGAAACGTATTTGCGGGAAAAGGATTGTAGTTGGAACACGGTTTCAACCTATATGCGTACATTGAGAGCGGTGTACAACCGCGCGGTTGACCGTCGTATGGCATCTTATATACCGCATCATTTCCGGTATGTTTATACAGGAACGCGTGCTGACAGAAAGCGTGCACTGGAAAAGGAGGATATGGAACGATTGATGAAAGAGCTTCCCAAACAAATTCATCAGGGAAGGGAAGAATTACAACGTACGCGCGCGTACTTTTTCTTAATGTTCATGCTTCGTGGTATGCCGTTTGTAGATCTTGCCTATCTTAAAAAGCAGGATATGGTGGGGAATGTGCTTACTTATCGTCGTAGAAAAACCGGGCGGCTTCTAACTGTGACGCTTCTGCCGGAAACTATGAAACTAATAAAAAAGTATATGAACCCCGATTCTGCTTCTCCTTATCTTTTTCCCATACTGACTGGCGGAGAGAGTACCGAAGCTACCTACAGGGAATATCAGATAGCTTTGCGTAATTTTAACTATCAGCTTCTGTTGCTGAAACAAGTACTTGCATTGACTTCTGATTTAAGCTCGTATACGGCTCGGCATACTTGGGCTACAATGGCATATTATTGCGAGATACATCCAGGCATTATTTCAGAGGCGATGGGACATTCATCCATTATCGTCACAGAGACTTATCTAAAACCTTTTAAGAATAAGAAAATAGATGAAGCGAATGTGACGATTCTATCTTCGCTGAAGAGGAGCTATGTTTGTGGCAAGTAGCTGATTGATAGTGCTGTTACTTTGTAGGTAACGGGAAGAAAAGACGCTGCAAATATGAGCATATTTCTTAAAACATCCAAACAAAATCGTACATTTTTTCTAATAAACTACTCAAAATAGGAATAAACACAGAAGAACACGTGGATTCTTTGTCTTAGAGCTTTGTTAACGTCTAAATTTTGCAATAGATTTCCCGCCCCTCTACTTTTTCTCATAAGCAGGGGTAAGAAGATTCGTCATATATCGTATTATTTTCTAGTATAGACTACTCTAAAAGAGCAGGCACAAGGGTTTTCCCGTTACCTACAAAGTAACGGGAAGAGGGGGAGTGAAGCGAAATAAATCATGAATTAGTACAAACAAATTTTTTATTTATTAATTGTATAACATTTAATTTACTTTTATGAGAAAATGGACGTATTTAGTCGCAACCTTGCTCATGGCAGGTACGACGGCGACATTCACGGGATGTATTGATACCGATGAACCGGAAGGCATTGCAGAACTTAGGGGAGCAAAGTCTGATTTTATCAAAGCTCAAGCTGCAGTTGAGCTTGTAGAGGCTGAATTGAGAAAAGCACAGGTTGCAGAGCAAGAGTTAGTTAATGCAGGTTTGGCACTTCAGAATAAATCTGCAGAAATTGATTTGCAGTTGCATGAACTGGATATTCAGTTGAAGCAACTCCTGATTGAAAAGGAAGAAGCTGCTACTGCACAAGCAAAAGCAGAAGCGGAAGCTGCCATTGCAAAAGCGGAAGCTGACAAAACTAAGTGGGAAAATGAAAAGGCATTGATTGTTGAGCAGTATAAGGAAAAAATGCTTCTTGCCGAAACTGCCACTGCTAAAGCACAGGAAGCTTACAAGCAAGCTATGGAACAGATTGAAGCTTCCAAGTTGTTGCTGACAGATGAAGAACAATTACGTTTAAATGTTGTAGAGGCAAAAGTTGCTTATGCTAAGATAGCTATGGATAAAGCTATGTATGGATATTCAACGACAGAAGTTGAAACTGAACAAAGACTTGTATCTAAATCAACAAGTTCACAGACAAGTGTTGGCGAAGGAGCTGGAACAACAACTACTACTGGTACTGATGAAAAGTATATTACATATTATGTAATTACACAAAATCCGGATAATGCAAATAACGGATATGCAGAAGGCAGCTTGAAGAAACTTCAGGAACAGTTGGCGGACTATCCTAATTGGGTAGCTGATGGAAACATCGAGGCTAAATTGAAGAATGCTGTGGAAATCGCTGAATCCAATTTGAATATAGCACAAAAAACAGCTGATGGATATAAGGCTATTTTGGATAATGAATATACTACATTAGCTGATTGGGAAACAGAGGTTAAAAAGCTGAAGGATGAAATGGCAACATTGGATGTTCAGAAACGACAATATGAACTTAAAAAAGAAGAATTAAAAGTTGCTAATCCTAACTTAGAAAAGAACAAAACTACTGCAGAGAAAAAATTAGCCGATGCTACGGGTGCTCTTGATAAAGTTAATACTACTACTAATGTAGCTTCTGCTTATTCTAAGAAAGCAGATCAGAGCATTCTTAAAGGCTTGAATGATGCTTTTGATGGTATTTCTGGTGGAGTAGCTGGCTATAATAAATCAACAGGTGAATTCAGCTATGCAAAAACTGTACTAGTTACTAAGGCGCAAGAACAGATTGATGGCTGGAATAAACTTATTGATGCAGCTACTCAAGGGATTGATTTAGAAGATCTTGCATGGTCTAAACTTGAAGTCGTGAAAGCAGATGCTGAAGCAACAAAAGCGAATGAAACTTACGATGCTGACTATAAGGCATGGGAGAAAGCTCGCGATAAATATATTGAAGTTGAAGCTATTGATATAAATGCTTCAAAAAAAGCTGCCGAAACTGCAATAGCTGCTTATAATAAACTGGGCGATGCTGCTAGAACACAGGATGCTAATATCAGTAAATTAGCTACTGCCTTGGCTGAATACTATCAGGATGCTTTGGATAAAGAGCTTAAAAGTACAAAAGCAGAAGCAACAGAGGCTTCTACCAATACTAAAAAAGCAATTTCTGCTTGGATAATAGCTAATCCTTTGGCAAACTTCAAGTCAATTGTAGGGCTAGAATTAAATTTAATAGAATGGACAGCCGGTGCTGTGACAAAAGCTAATAAAATAGAACAAGCTAATGCAAACAAGCTTCTTGAACTTGGAGCATCTGCTGGTGATGTTCCATATGACTCATGGAAAAAAGCTTCAACAAAAGTGTTTGGTGATAACTTTAATCGTGATAATGAACCTAGAAGGGTTGCTGTGTCAGCTGATATGGTTCTTAAGGAAGTTGATGGCAATAGACTGGCAACAGAATTGCAAAATGGTGACTATGGAACTCTTGGTATCTCTATTTATGCTACGGCAGAAGCTGCACGTCTGACAGCTGTGATAAATCAGGCTGATACCTATAAAGCTTTGAAAGCAGAGTTTACTGCTCAAAAAGCTAAAGAACAAACTACGCTGGATAAGAAAAAAACAGAATTGGCTGCAAATGTAACGAAAGCAGAGACTGCTTTGGCTGATGCTAAAACTGCTTATGATAAAGTATTTAAGGAAGTAGAGGCAAATATTAAGAAAGTTAGTGAGGATTATGACTATAAAGATGCTATAAAAGATAAGATTGAGTCTACAATTTCTGAATATATTGCTAGCCTTGATGAGTTGGGCGATGATTATAAAGATATGACTTTGGAGGAAATCAAAGAAGCTATTAATGCTGAATATTTAAAAGCTGTTACTGGCCTTCTTGATAAAAAAGCAGCTTTGGCTACTGCTGAAAGAAATTTAGAAAAGTTGGCCGAAGGTACTTATACTGATAATGATTATATCAAGGATACATTTGCAAATATCCAGGAAAAGATCAAAGTAAAACAGACTGAATATGATGCTGCCAAGGCAGACTATGATGCTGCAAGCGCTCAATTGAAAGCACTTCTTGCTATCTTCTTGAAATAATTCCCTAACTACGTAAAAGTAACAAGATGATAAAAAAACTATGCACATTACTTTTGCTGACCTGTATGACAGCTGCGCCTTCAATGGCGCAGCGTTACAGCAGCAGTGATGATGCGTCGTTTGCCCCGAAGAAAGGACAGTGGCAGGTTTCAGTCCTGCTTGGTAGCGGAAAGTTCTTTAACGAGAACACTTCTTATCTGCTTCCCAAGTTCTCCAATGACGGAGGAGTAGTCGGACTTCCCAATGGAGGGAAGGATAACTCCGGCGATCTGAACCGCTATCTGAACATCGGGAGTCTGAATAATAATAGTCTGGTCAATATAGCCGGAATTGAAGGTAAGTATTTTGTGTCTGACAATTGGGATGTAAATTTCCAGTTCAGCATGAACGTTAGCCTCACTCCTAAGAAAGACTATGTAGAAGGAGACAACAGTGTACCTGACATGATTATCCCTGCGCAAAGTTATATCAATGCGCAGATGACCAACAACTGGTATGTATCTGTCGGTTCCAACTACTATTTCAAGACTCGCAACGAACGTATTCATCCATATCTCGGAGGCGCACTCGGCTTCCAGATGGCACGCATTGAAACGACCGAACCATACACCGGAGACACCTACAAGGATAGTGACGACTCGGAAGAACTTCCGTCACAGGTCTATGTTTCCGGAAGTAAAGCCGGTCAGATGTACGGTTTCAAAGTAGCTGCCGTAGCAGGTATTGAGTATAGCATTGCCAAAGGTTTTGTTTTCGGTTTCGAAATGCACCCTCTGGCTTACCGCTATGACTTGATACAGATTTGCCCGAAAGGATTTGATAAATATAACGCCAGTCACCACAATATCAAAATATTTGAAATGCCTGTGGTGAAACTGGGATTCAGATTCTAAGGATGAATGATTATACAAATGTATGAATGAAAAGAGAAAGCCGTTCAGCTGATAGTGCGGACGGCTTTTCTTTTTTAAAGAAGAATGAAGAGCTTAATGAACAGATATGTGAAACTTTTATCTTTTCTTCCGGGAATATGTCTGATAGTGGCTTGCACCGGGCATCAGATAAAAGGTTACGAGATTAACGGCAGTGCACCTTTGCCCGAATTCGAAGGAAAAATGGTTTATATGAAAGATGTTTCGAGCGGGCAGCCGGTAGATAGTGCAGAAATAATCCACGGAAAGTTTGATTTTTCCGATACGGTGACTATTGTGTCGCCCGTAGTAAAAGTGCTTTCTATTCGTGCCAGCAAATCGGGACTGGAATACCGCCTCCCTGTTGTCATAGAAAATGGTAGTATCCAAGCCTATATTTCCGATGTGGTTTGCACAGGAGGAACAATGCTGAATGAACGAATGCAGGATTTTCTCATGGCTGTTGATGAATATTCTACAGCCTGCGAGAACAAGCAAACGGAACAGATAAAATCCGGATTTGCGGATTTATTGAAAAAATACATAGAAATCAATGATGACAATGCAGTAGGAGAATATATTCGGACTGCCTATCGTTCATCACTTTGATGCAATCAGATTGCTTTTAAGACTATAAACTAAATTTCCCACATAATAATATCCTCTCCAGATATTTCCTCCATATTTTTATAGAAGGGAATGTTGCATAAGAGAGACAGAAATGCGCCCTTGTGAAAGTCCATATTTCTGTATTGTTATGTTTTGAGGACGTTCCCGTATTTCCCATTCCCTTTTTCCCCCGGGAACGTCCTTTTTCAATGACCTTCTGTTGTATATTTCATATAACTTACACTGTATGGAAGAATCTAGTGGATCTGTACTATTGGTAACTTTTCATACAAAGATAGTGTTTTTTACAAATACTTTATATCTTTGCAAAACAATGGCATATGCCGGGATTTAACCATACCACTGAAAATATGAAAACAAAAACTTTATTAGGCTTCTTTCTTCTTTCTGTTATGGCTTTTTGTGTATCAGCCTGTCAAGATGATGCAGAGATTATCTTATTTAGTGGTTCCGAACTGGTTGACGAAACAGGAACTTGTACAAACACTGTTTCTTCTACAGTCTTGTATCTTAACGGATGGGAAGCGGAGAATATCGGGATAGCCAATGGAAAAGGTGGCTACTCTGCACAAAGCTCCGATGAAACAATTGTGACAGCAACAGTCATCGACAACCGATTATGGCTTAGTTCGCATGGTAAAAAAGGGAAAGTAACGGTTACCGTTACTGATAAGGATGGTAATTATGTCACCCTGCCTGTGACTGTTTCTTATGGCGTATTGACATTTATGTGCGTCGACCAACCTGAATTTCAGGTTTCCAGACCCAGTGAAGATATGTTGTCATTGGATTCGGAAAGCGAGTTGCAGGAAAAAGTAAATGTGGCAATGGCTCCTTATTCTTTTATAAATAAAGGAGATATCTGTATTTTGCGGCCGGATGATGTATATCATTTATCTGAAGAAGGAACAGGAGGGAAATTCATTTATAAGACAGAGGATGAGCAAATTCTTGTTGAAGGAACATACCAGATAGAGTGGGCTTCATTGGGTGGAAAACAGAAAAAGGCTTTTGTCTTTACATATATAGATAAAAATAATGTAGAGCAACAACACACGTTTTTTAATTTTAGTCCGTATTTAGGAACTCAAAGTTCTACAAGAGAAAGAGGACCGATTACTACGGCATGGTTGGAGGAGGTATCCGATTCACCTTATCTGGAAGGAGTTTTGCCGGCGGATAGAACAGTTGTATATTGGGTGGATACAGTGATTTCCAGTTTGTCTGCCGAGGATTTATAATCATCTGGAAGGATTTATCGGTTCACATTTGAAATGATTCTCTTCGAAATTAATTTTCTTTTTGTGGCAAATAAAAAGGCACGGGAATGAAAGATTTCCCGTGCCTTCTCTTACTTAGTATTTGATACCTTTACGGTATTGTTATGCGTTCAAAGCCTGTTCGATATCAGCAATGATATCATCCGCATTTTCGATACCTACCGATAGGCGGATCAGGTCCGGACGTACACCGGCTTCCATCAGTTGCTCATCCGTTAACTGGCGGTGAGTATGGCTTGCCGGATGGAGCACGCAACTGCGTGCATCGGCTACGTGAGTAACGATAGCGATGAATTCCAGTGAATCCATAAACTTGATAGACACATCACGTCCGCCTTTCAGACCGAAGGAGATAACTCCGCAAGAACCGTTCGGCATATATTTCTGTGCCAGGCTGTAATATTTGTTGTCCGGCAGACCACAATAGTTTACCCAAGCTACTTTCTCATTTTTAGAAAGATATTCGGCCACTTTCTGTGCGTTACGGCAGTGTTGAGGCATACGCAGGTGCAGTGTCTCAAGTCCCAGATTCAATAAGAAAGAGTTTTGCGGGCTTTGGATGCTGCCGAGGTCACGCATCAGTTGCGCGGTTGCTTTGGTGATATAGGCACCTTTGCCAAATGCTTTCGTGTAAGTCAGCCCGTGGTAAGACTCGTCCGGAGTACAAAGTCCCGGGAATTTTTCTGCGTGAGCATCCCAGTCAAAATTACCGCTATCTACGATACAGCCACCTACGCTTGTAGCGTGTCCGTCCATATATTTGGTAGTAGAATGAACTACGATGTCAGCTCCCCATTCAAACGGGCGACAGTTGATAGGAGTAGGGAAGGTGTTGTCAACAATCAAGGGGACCCCGTGACTGTGTGCGATACGTGCGAACTTTTCAATATCCAGCACTTCCAGAGAAGGATTGGAAATTGTTTCGCCAAACAAAGCCTTTGTATTCGGTTTGAAAGCTGCAGAAATTTCTTCTTCGCTGGCATCCGGATTTACGAAAGTCACATCGATGCCGAGTTTCTTCATCGTCACTCCGAACAGGTTGAACGTACCTCCATAAATAGCGGAAGAACAAACGAAGTGATCTCCTGCCTGGCAGATATTAAAAATGGCATAGAAGTTGGCTGCCTGACCGCTGGAAGTCAGCATAGCGGCTACACCACCTTCAAGAGCGGCGATTTTGGCGGCAACGGCGTCATTCGTTGGATTTTGCAGGCGGGTATAAAAGTAACCACTGTCTTCCAAATCGAACAGGCGGGCCATTTGCTCGCTGGTATCGTATTTGAAAGTTGTACTTTGATAGATGGGCAATACGCGTGGTTCGCCTTTTTTAGGCGTCCATCCAGCCTGTACACACAGGGTTTCCGGTTTGAATTGTTTTGCCATAATGTTATCGGGTTTTAATGTTTTATTTCAAAAAATGTTTTAATGCTGCAAAAGTAGGGAAAATAATTGTATTTTTGCCCTGTTTATGAGTGAAATGATAACTCTTGCGAAGGAGATAGTTAATGTAGTTATGAAAAATAAACTCTATATTCTTTTATTCTTAGCTTTTCTTTTTTCGGGCACAACTCTTTGGGCGCAGCAGAAGGCAACTCCGAAGGCGGGTGAAGGCATCTCTTCTTTTCTGTTGAGGCACAACCGTTCTCCGAAGAAGTATTACGACGATTTTATAGAGTTGAATAAGCAGAAGCTGGGAAAGAATAATGTGCTTAAAGTAGGCGTGACTTATGTTATTCCTCCGGTAAAGAAATCGACAACTACTTCTGCCAAGACTACTCCTGCCAAAAACACGGGTGCCAAGAACACAACTTCCGAAGGCGCCGGGACAAAGCAAGCATCTTCAAAAGCTAAATCGACAAAAATAGGAACCACCATCAACGAACCTCTGTTTGGAAAGCAACTGGCTAATGTGAAAGTCACTTCCAACCGTCTTGCCGGTGCTTGTTTCTATGTGGTCAGCGGACACGGAGGTCCCGATCCGGGAGCTATTGGAAAAGTGGGTAGATACGAACTGCATGAAGATGAATACGCTTATGATATTGCACTCCGTCTGGCACGTAACCTGATGCAGGAAGGAGCCGAAGTGCATATCATCATTCAAGATGCCAAAGATGGTATTCGGGATGATTCGTATTTGTCGAACAGTAAACGTGAGACTTGTATGGGGGATGCAATTCCTTTAAATCAAGTGCAACGCCTTCAGCAACGTTGTGATAAAATAAACGCCCTTTACCGGAAAGATCGTAAGAATCACTCTTATTGCAGGGCGATTTTTATTCATATCGATAGCCGTAGTAAGGGAAAACAAACGGATGTATTTTTCTATTATTCGAATAAAAAAGGAGACAGCAAACGATTGGCGAATAATATGAAAGATACGTTTGAGTCAAAATATGATAAGCATCAGCCTAATCGGGGTTTTTCCGGCACAGTGAGCGGGCGTAACTTATACGTGCTTTCCCATACCACTCCCGCTTCCGTTTTTGTGGAGTTGGGCAATATCCAGAATACGTTCGATCAGCGTCGGTTGGTGATAAATTCCAATCGTCAGGCACTCGCAAAATGGCTGATGGAAGGCTTCCTGAAAGATTACAAGGAGAAGAAATAACATTTTTACTTCTCCTTTCGTGAACAAAATAAAAATCTGAATGTTTTATATATGCAAATCGCCTGATGGCTACTTGTAGGTATGCGAATATATATAGGCTAGTGAATATGCCTCCCCGGCATAACAGGAAGATTGCATAGTAGTTTTGTCGTGTTTTATTTTGTGTTTGTGTTGTGACGGTGCTGCGATGTGAATCGGGGTGCCGTTTTTTTTCGTTTCTCTTGAATTCGTTAAAGAGCATGTTATTTTATTTTCTTATCATATTATTGAATAAAATCTTATCAATCCTGTGAACAAAATCCGGGAGTGTATGTTATTTATTGTGCAAATCGCCTGATAAAGCTTCTTGTGTGTATGCGAATATAGATAAGTCAAGCAAGGTATGCCTCCCCGGCATGACAGGAAGATTGCATAGTAGTTTTGTCGTGTTTTATTTTGTGTTTGTGTTGTGACGGTGCTGCGATGTGAATCGAGGTGCCGTTTTTTTTGTGTATATAAAAAGACTTACTCATAAAAAGAGGGCTTACAAAGATTCTAAAGTATATCGTAGAATCTATGTAAGCCCGTCTTGATGGGAGGGTGCTTTATGCACACCTTATCTAGTTGTTATAAAGGCATATTACCGTGCTTCTTGGGCGGATTTGTCTGCATTTTGTTTTCCGTCATTTCTAGTGCCTGAATCAGACGTTTGCGAGTCTGTCTCGGATAAATGATTTCGTCAATATATCCCAGTTCGGCAGCCTGATACGGAGTAGCAAACTTTTCTTTGTAGGCTTCCAGTTCCTTAGCCTTTGTTGCTTCGTCAGCTTTGCGGAACAGGATATTGATGGCGCCGTCTGCACCCATCACAGCAATTTCTGCGCTGGGGTAAGCGAAGTTCACGTCAGCTCCGGTTTGCTTGGAGTTCATTACGATATAAGCGCCGCCGTAAGCTTTGCGGGTAATAACAGTCAGTTTGGGAACAGTAGCTTCTGCGAACGCATAAACTATTTTTGCGCCGTGACGGATGATACCGTTGTTTTCCTGCGTATATCCCGGAAGGAATCCCGGAACATCTTCGAATGTAATCAACGGAATATTGAAACAGTCGCAAAAACGGATAAAACGACTTGCTTTGTCGCTGGCGTCGATGTCAAGAACGCCGGCAAGATAAGCCGGCTGATTGGCTACGATACCTACCGAACGACCTGCCATGCGGGCAAAGCCGATGATGATATTCTTTGCAAAGTTCGGCATGACTTCGAAGAAATAACCGTTGTCTATCACGCGTTCGATAATGTCTTTCATATCATACGGTACGTTCGGATCTGCCGGAACGATTGTATCCAGAGAAGCGTCTTCGCGGTTGGTTTCGTCGGCGCAAGGTTGTTTCCTGGCTTCATCCATATTATTCTGCGGTAAGAAAGACAACAGTTCGCGGATACTCATCAACAGTTCTTCTTCGGAGTTGCACATAAAATGCGTCACACCGCTCTTGCTGCTATGTGTCATTGCGCCACCCAGCTCTTCTTTGCTTACTTCTTCATGAATCACGGTTTTTACTACATCGGGACCAGTCACGAACATGTGACTTTTTTCTTTCACCATAAAGATGAAATCGGTAAGGGCAGGAGAGTAGCAAGCGCCTCCGGCACAAGGACCCAGGATGGCCGAAATCTGTGGAATCACACCGCTGGCCATTGTGTTCTGATAGAAAATATCCGCATAACCGGAAAGGCTTTCGATACCTTCCTGAATACGTGCGCCGCCCGAATCATTCAGAGCGATAATCGGGGCACCGTTCTTCAACGCAAGTTGTTGTACTTTCACAATCTTTTTGGCATTGGAAGCAGACAGTGAGCCGCCATATACGGTAAAGTCATAAGCGTAAACAAATACCTGGCGACCGTCTACCTTTCCGTAACCTGAAACGATGCCGTCTCCCGGAATTTTGTTTTTATCCATGCCATAGTTCGTACAACGGTGAACCATCAATTTATCCAGTTCAACGAAAGTACCTTTGTCGAGCAACATCTCAATACGTTCGCGAGCAGTCATTTTTCCGCTTTCGTGTTGCTTCTCTATTTTATCAACGCCTCCACCAAGAGAAGCGATGCGGTCACGTTCCTCGAACGTGGCGTATGCTTTATTCATTTCTTCCATAATGCAATCCGTTCTTATATTATGCAATCGGTTCTAATGTTATTAACGTCTGGTCGCCGGTTATGTTATCACCTTCCTGAACCAGAATTTCTTTAATGCGGCAGTCTGAAGTCACTTTGTAGTTACTCTGCATCTTCATGGCTTCAATAACGATAGCGGTGTCTCCCGCCTTCATTTCCTGGCCGACTGCAACAGGTATTTTCACTACTTTGCCCGGCATCGGAGAAATGATACAGTCATTCTGTTCTTCTTCCCCTTTCTTGCGCATACGCAGATATTTTGCCTGGCTGTCCACTATTTCTACATTGAAACTGCTATAATGCGTATTCACTTTATAGCTTTTTCCGTTATCACGGCGAATCAGCTGTGCGTTCGAACTGCGTCCGTCCATCAAGATGTTGCAAGTACCGTTTTCTGCCATCACTACGTCTGCTTCAAACGTTTTTCCATCAATGGTGAGCACTACCTTGTTATCTTCCTTGCTGACCAGTTCTACTTCGGCCACACGGTTTCCTATATGAATTTCCATAATTGAATTCTCTTTGTTAAAATTTAGATTCTCAACACACCCTTATGCAATCCGAACTCTTTCCACTTGCTGATAGGGCGGTTGTCGGCAGCCATACCGCTGTTGTTCTCTTCGAGATTCATCAAATAGTCTATATAAGCAGCGATCAGGGCAATATTTTCGGAATATTCGCTGGTGCGCGTAATCCGTTGTTGCAGAAACTCGCTGTTCTTGGCGATGAATCCTGTGTCATAATGACCTTCTACAAAATCAGGAGTATCCATGATGGCACGCAGATAACTGATGTTGTTTTTCACTCCGGTCAATTTATATTCGTGGAGAACACGACGCATCCGCTCAATCGCATATTCGCGATTGGTAGCCCATACAATCAGTTTACCGATCATCGGGTCATAGTAGATCGGAATTTCATATCCTTCGTATACATAACTGTCAATACGCACACCGATACTGTTCGGCTCTGTAATCTGTTTGATGATACCCGGACTTGGCATGAAATTCATTTCAGTGTCTTCGGCACAGATACGACATTCGATAGCGTGCCCGCGTTGCTGGATATTCTCTTGTTTCAGTTGAAGCACTTGTCCGTCGGCAACTTTAATTTGCTCTTTCACCAAATCTACTCCGATCACTTCTTCCGTAATTGGATGTTCCACCTGCAAGCGGGTGTTCATCTCAAGGAAATAATAGTTGCGGTGTTTATCAACAAGGAATTCGATAGTACCCGCACCGATGTAGTTCACAGCTTTAGCCGCCGCTACCGCTTTTTCACCCATGTCTTTTCGCAGTTCGGGAGTGACGAAAACCGAAGGAGTCTCTTCCACGATTTTCTGGTTACGGCGTTGCACGGAACATTCGCGTTCGCACAGATGAATGACGTTTCCATGCTTGTCACCAAGAATCTGGAACTCGATGTGATGAGGCTCTTCAACGAACTTCTCCAGGTAAACCGTGTCGTCGCCAAAGGAAGACAATGATTCGCTCTTGGCAGTGGTATAAGCTTCTTCCACTTCTTCGGCACTGTGGATGAGGCGCATACCTTTTCCACCACCGCCCATAGAGGCCTTCAGCATCACCGGATAGCCGATTTTATTGCAAAGCTCTATGGCTTCTTCCACGCTTTTCAGGTTGTCTTGTGTGCCGGGAACTACGGGTACTCCCGCCTCAATCATTTTGATACGGGCAGCAATTTTATCTCCCATAGCTTCCATTGTTTCCGGATTGGGTCCGATAAAGATGATTCCTTCTTCCTGACATCGACGGGCGAAGGTGGCATTCTCGGACAAGAAGCCGTAACCCGGATGAATGGCGTCTGCATGAGCTGCTTTTGCCACTTCGATGATTTTTTCTATATTCAGATAACTCTCTTTGGATGCTGCCGGCCCTACGCAATAAGCTTCGTCTGCATAAAGCACGTGCTTCGCGGTCCGGTCTGCTTCGGAGAAGATAGCGATACTCGTTATCTCCATTTCCCGGCAGGAACGCATCACCCTTACGGCAATTTCACCGCGATTGGCTACTAAGATTTTTTTTATCATACTTTTTTCAATTAAGTACATACTTATTAATGTCTTCCCGTCTAATGGACATACTCCACCCGACGAAAAACAGTATTTTTTTGATTTGGGGCTTAACAAGTGATACTCTTTCTCCTAATCCACGAGGAGAGGGGCGTCTTACACAAAATGGCAGGTCTTCTGACTGACTCTTGTCTTATTTGCCTTCCCGAATAACATCAGTGGCGTTAAATTAGTTCAATTATAAGACATTGAACAGAGTTTCACAGCAGCGGGACTGTCCGGGATTTACACCCGGTTCCCTATTAATCATCGTCCGTTGGATACGGATTCTGAACCATTTCGGGGGGCAAAGATAAATAAATATTGAATAGGATGTTCCTTTTTTGCACGAAAGTTTCAATTTTGTGCAATGCTTGTCCTTAGTCCGGAAGATAAAGTGATAGGAGCAAAGTATGATGCGGAGAAGTCTTTTCATCGTACGGAGATGATTTGCTTGGATATTAATAGCTGGTCGGGTAAATGCAAACGGGTTTGATTCTTTAATTTGTGTGTAACCTTGCTTCTTTTCTAAACCATCTTTCTCCTGATATTGTTAGGTTGATAGTTATTAATTAAAAGGAGATATTCATTATGAAAGAAAAGAAAATAGCTCGTGAAGAAAGAAACCAGGAGAAGCTAGCTAACGGTGATTGGGTAATGGCAGAGTTTTACGCAACGTGGTGTCCTCACTGCCAGCGCATGAAACCGGTTGTTGAAGAGTTCAAGAAACTGATGGTAGGAACATTGGAAGTGGTGGAAGTGGACATCGACCAGGAGCCTGCCCTTACTGATTTTTATACGGTGGAGTCGACTCCTACCTTTATTCTTTTTAGAAAAGGGCAACAGCTTTGGCGGCAATCCGGCGAATTATCTTTGGAAAGATTGGAAAAAGCAGTGAAAGGGTTCAAATCCTGAAAATGATGTATCGTTTATTACAATGATATAAATAGCTGGTTTTATGCAGGTGTATTTCGGTATGGCATATATGGAGGAACAGCAGAAAGTATTTTCTATCGAGGTACTTCTGCTTTTCTTTTTATAGCCTTTCCGTTGTCTTGATTATTGGTTTCTGTTCAACCTCAACTCATGCAGGCATGCCTGCACTTCTTCAAGACTGCCGGTATGTTTTCCTTCATCATCCGACAGTTTGATACATTCCCTCCACTCCTGATTGACATTCATCTTGCATTGCGTCAGTTTCATCACGATGTTCGAAGGTTCGAACCCGGTATCGTTGGTGAGATTGGTGCCGATTCCGAAAGAGCAGCGGATTTTGTTTTTGCAGTATTCTTGAATGTCTAATGCTTTTGTAAAGTCGAGGGCATTGCTGAATACGATGGTTTTGGTTGTCGCGTCGATTCCCAACTCTTTGTAGCGGGCAACCAGTCGGTCGATAAACTCAAATTCATTACCGGAATCGCAGCGCACACCGTCGAAAAGTTTAGCTTGTTTACGGCTAAGGTTACTAAGGAAGATGCCGGAAGTATAGGTATCGGAAAGTGCGATACCCAAATCACCGTCATAAACATTCACCCAGTTTTCGAGTGCCATATAATTGGCATGTTTATATCCGAACTGTGCTCCATGAAACATAAACCATTCGTGAGGGTGAGTCCCCATCATTTTCATTCCATATTTCATTGCGAAGTTGCAGTTGGAAGTCCCGGTGCAATATTGCGCTGTCTCGTTCAGTCTTTTGATAACAGTTTCCTGCACATCAATAGAGAATCTTCTCCGTGTACCAAATTCTGAAAAGCGGAGCTGATGTTGGTTCGATAACTCTATTTTCTCCGACAGTTTGCAAAGAATCCCGTTCATGTCTGCTACATGGCCGAAGAACCGGTTTTTGATTTCAGAAACAATAGCGAGCAAAGGCACTTCATATAAAGTCACTTTATAAAGCAAGTCAGTCACTTCGATGTGGAGATGACAGGCTTCATCCAGATGAATATCAATCTTATTCGGGTCGAAACGAAAAGAAGACAACCACTCCCAGTAGACTCTCGGGAGAAATCTGCAATTCTTCGTCATGTATTCCAACTCCTCTTCCGTGAATCTCAACTGACTAAGATTCTTGATCTCTGCCTTGAGTGTTTCCAGAAAAGCTTCGGTATACTTTGTTTCGTTCCGGTCATTGAAACTAAAAGTACCCATTGCATAGGGGAACAGTTTGATATAAGCGTACGAGGTGGTAAACTTATAGAGGTCTGTATCTAGTAGTGTTTTAACAATCATGACGTTCGTTCTTTTCTATTAATAACGTTGTAAAGTTAGTATTTGTTGAACGAAATAATAGCCTGCTGACAGATAATTATTCCATTTTTGGGATCGATTTATACCTGATTATCTGATATTATCATTAATTTTGCCGTAATTATGTATTAAATAAAAGATATTTGGTATGAAAAACGCTTTGGTATATAGCTGCGTATTACTGTTGTTATCATGTGGCGGAAAAACCGGAGGAACTTCGCAATCTTCTTCCACGAATCAGGAAACACAGGAAAACGCTTTAAGCGAAAAAACTACTGCTATTTCCGAAGCTTTCTCTATGGATTTTTATAAAGGAAGTGATTGGATTATTCCTGATACGCTTTCCGAATCATTGCTAAAAGAACCGGAAGCATCTTCTTTGAAGGTCTATGACTCCGACAGTATTTGCCGGAAACAAGTAGATGGCGTGGAACGTTGTTTTTACAAGGACTCATTGATGAACGGTGCTTATAAGCACTTTTATTTTCGCTCGACTGATTCTTTTGTGTCGGAACCCTATTATTCGGTAGTTGTTTATAAAGACGGAATAAAGAACGATACGGTGCGTCATTACAGTATCTCTTCCCATTGTATGACAAGTCGTATAATCACTCTTGACAGTATTTGTGAACTTTATCAATCTTATTATTCCAACGGATATCCCCATATCTTTTACCAGGCTACACGAGGTAAACTTAATGGAGTACGTCAGAGATGGTATTATGATGGAAAGCCGGACTGGTTTGAACACTATAAAGATGGGAAGCTAAACGGAGAGGAAATGAGATGGCATGCCAACGGACATCTATGGCAGGTTAATCATTATATTGACGATCAGGAAGTGTTACCGACCGAATGTTGGTATTATAGCCATTCGGAATACGCTTATAATGACCCTGACGGGGTAGCGGAGGCTCCCGACTGGTATGAGTATAAATATCAGGCATCAGAAGGGACTCCCTTTTATTACATTCAAGAAATTTATGCATTGGAGAACGGCAAAAAGTATCTTCTGAAACGAAAATATTTTGAAAAGGATTCCGATGAGCCGATATACTTCATGGATGATAAGTGTGATTCTGTAAAACGAAGCATTGTGACGGTCGGAACTCAAAAGCGGCTGGATATAAGGAATTATTCTGGCGGGCGGCTACGTCGTTTCGAGAGTTATCCGTACTCGGAGAAAGGCGTGCCGGGTGTCATGACTGAAATTTATTCTGAAGAAGGCAACCGGATTGAAAAGAGTATGTATGACTATCATAGTGGAAGAATGATCTCCTTGCGTATGTATAGCAATACAGGGGCAGACGTGAAAAAACTTGAATTTGCTGAATATACGAATATGAAGGCGGATAGTTGTAATAAACAGCTTGATTCTGGTAAAGGGCGTTATACAGACAATCAGAATAAACTGTCCGTGCGCTGGAAAAAGGGGGAACTCGCACTGCTGAATTCTCCGGCGAAAGAAGATGAAGATGGATTTATAAAATGGTACTATGATGGGTATCAGTCTGATTACGGTCTGCATTTTTTTCACTATTCAGGGTTTGAGAGCTGGGGCTATTTTGTGATGAGTGATGTTACAGGAGAAGTTTACGAATATCGTAGTATAGATACCCCTTTATTCTGTGGAAAATCCGGTCTTTTCCTTGTCGTAGATGAAAATCCGTATAAGGAAGAATGTTATGTCCGCGTTTACAAGATGCTTCCCGAAGGACGTTTGGCGGAAGTTGCCGCACTCAATCGGGGAGGAGGGGATTATTTTGAGGTTGATTTGGACGATTTTGTCTGGGTGGGTGAAAGTTCATTCATTGCCAATAAAAAAACGTCGGAAGATGAACTTCAATGTGACTTTTATGGAGGATGCTCTGACAGTTGCCTGGAAGAGTACAGGAAGTGTGGCTATCTGCAAATCGACGAAGACGGCTGGGGGTATGTGCGCGTCGATCTTCGTCCTGATGCTTTGCAGACTAAGCAGGAGCTTCCGTCTTCACTAGAAGCTATTAACGAAATGAATGCATGGGTAAAGTCATTGTGAAACCCAGAAACAATGGAAAATCATGCATCCACTCTTCCCCCTTTTTGATAGATATTTTAAGATCATTACTGTCTATTCTACTAATTCCCGGTTGCATCCGCTATTGATAAATAGCGAAAGAAGCCATATTCTCATTATTGTCATTTTATTCATTGTATTAAAGTTATGTTCTATGATAACGCTACTGTCGGGTTATGAGCAGTCAGGCCACCATCTACGACGATTGTTTGTCCGGTGATGTACCTTGCATCGTTCGAAGCCAGAAAAGCGATGGCAGCTGCGACGTCTTCCGGTTCTCCTAAATAAGGAGTGGCACATTGGCCGAGAAAGATGTTGCGTACATCTTCATTCAGGTTATCCAATGCCGCGGGGGTAAGTACCAATCCCGGGGCTACGGCATTGCAGCGGATATTTTTCTTTCCCATTTGGGTAGCGATGTATTTCGTCAGGTTGATGACGCCCGCTTTGCTGGCACCATATAATGTACCGTTAGCATCAGCAGTAAGTCCGCTTATGGAAGCTACGTTGACAATGTTTCCGCCGCCATTGGTAGTCATGATAGGGATGACCTGTTGAGAAAGGTACATAGTGCAGCAGAGATTCAGGTGGAATGCCTCGTCAAAGTAATTGATATCCAGCTTCTCGATGTTAAGGTCACGTTTGGGATCGGTTCCTCCTACATTATTAATCAGTACATTTATTCGTTGATATTCATTCATAGAAAAATCAATCAGCTCTTTGCAACTCTGGAGTTCGGTGGCGGAGAAATAGACATGGCGCACGTCGGCCCCTGCATGAGTAAGTTCGTTGGCAAGCTGTTCCGCCTTTTTTTCAGAATGGTCAGCGATGACTACTTTGCCCCCTTCGGAGACAATGCGGCGTGTGGTTGCTTCGCCGATACCACCGGCAGCACCGGTGATGACAACTACTTTATTTTCGAATCTGTTCATATATTGTGAATTTGATGGTTACCTTCTATTAGAAACAGCTGGCAGAGGAATTTGTTAGACCTCATAAACGCTCTTTAATAAGATAAGGTGTCCGATTGGAAAACATTTGCATCTCCTCCAGTTTTATGCCCTGATTATTTAAGAAAACTGTTAAATGTTAATGCTTAACCGCTTATTTGTTAATACGGTTCAGATTCTATTAAACCATGTTATAAGATACGCTGCATCGGGCCGAAAATTTGGAGATAACCGAAAAGTCCGTATCTTTGTACTGTGTTTTTCATAGTATTAGATTTAAGGTTAACAAAAGATTGGCTGTCTGGGATAGATAGCCTTTTTTTATGCTTGTAAGTCAGATACGGATCAGGAAGACTAAAACAACGAATATTGGTTATCCCGCAGACTCTTCATCTCCCGTTCCTTTACTATATCATCTTCGGATAAATGACCGATGAGCAACGGCGAGTTTTTATCATGTTTCTTCATATTATATGCTGCTGTATTGTAATTGCCCTTGATGGCATAGCAATAAACACATCCGTTCAGACAACTTTCATAAGTCCCGATATCAATACTTTCGATACAGTTGCAGATATTACGCTGGTTTTTATCCTTTTGAGCAAGGATAGGATAACCGGTGATCTTTTCAATCAGCCTTTTATCAATGCACAAGCCGCTGGGAATACCCAAATGTCTTAAATCTACCTTGACGGTACAAGTGTCCAGCTGTATACCGGGATAAATATCTATTGTCTTTTTAAAGGAGACGGCCATTTCTTCTATTTCCTCTTTGGTCAGCGGATTGATGTTGAATGGTTGTATCGAGTTTCGGATATGGGGGTAATGGTCTATAAATCCCAGCATACATTTTGAGGTATGGTCTTTGAGTTCATGGGCAATCCGGGCGAATGCTTCCTGGTGGAAAGAAACGTTGTATTCCTCATTCGTCAGTATCGGATCATATCTCCAAATCATTTTTTCTCTGCCAATTTTGTCTGCCAGCTTTTTAAAGGTATCAATTCGTTTATCGATAGATGGCAAACGATTCTCCAATTTTTCTCCGTAAGGGTTGAGTGTAAATTGGAAGTAATAGTTGTAATCCTGTAATTTATCCAGCTGGTTAAGCATCGGGGCCGGGTTCTTGGTCCAGAATACGAAACAATCAACCACAGCAGGAGATAAGGAAATCCTGCTAATCATTTTCGGATGATAAGGATTGGGCACTAATACATATCCTTCTTTTATCCGGTTGAAAAACCATTGAGAATAGAATGCCGGAATATCTGTCCGGCGGCTGGCACTGATTATCATAGTTCAAAGTTACGAAAAAAAACAATGTCGTTTCCATGATTAGCCTTTTTTTCTATTCTTACTTATCCGGGGAGCAACTTATGTGAATGAATATGTTAAATGTTAACGGATGAAGTCTGAAATGTTAATGCGATTCTCGGAGTATTAAACCCTGTTACAATATCGTCTGTTTAGGCGCTGAAATTTGCTATTTATCTGAAATATGGTACCTTTGTACTGTGTTTTTTTCATAAGTATTAGATTTAAGGTTAACAAAAGATTGGTTGCTCGTGATGAGTAGCCATTTTTTGTTTTTATACACGTTGGTTGCTTATTCCTTAATCATCGTTAGCAGCATTTTAAATTTCTCCACTACACTTCTCGAATATGCATTGTTTGTCTATAACAAAAAACGATTTTTATTGTTATAGTACGAAAGACTTAATAAACGAACCATTATGAAGAAGAATATTTTATTTTTCGGAGCACTTGTAGGTGCTCTCTTGTTGGTTTCTTGTTCGGGAGGAAACAAGAAACAGGCTGCGTCCTCTGTCGCTTCGGAGGAATTGGACAATGCCAGTAAGGTGATAAACTATTATCATACATCGCTTATCGTGTTGAGGCATGTAGCCAATGCGAAAGACATAAATGCAGTTTTGGGATATATGGAACAGACAGGAAAAGTTCCTGAAGTATCTCCGATTGCACCACCTGAAGTATCTGCCAGAGATACAGCGGAATTGATGGATCCGGGAGATTATTTTAATATAGAAGTCCGTCAGAATCTGAAGCAGAGTTATCGAGGACTTTTCAGTGCAAGGACGCAATTCTATGATAATTTTAATAAATTCCTCTCTTACAAGCAGGCAAAAGAGACTGCAAAGATCGGCAAGCTCCTCGACGAGAACTATCGGCTTAGTGTAGAAATGTCGGAATATAAACAAGTGATCTTTGATATTCTAAGCCCTCTGACAGAACAAGCTGAAAAAGAACTGCTTGCCGATGAACCGTTGAAAGATCAAATCATGGCCATGCGTAAGATGTCCGGCACCGTGCAAAGCATCATGAATCTCTATTCACGCAAACATGCGCTGGACGGTATGCGTATTGATATGAAGATGGCCGAACTGAAGAAAGAACTCGAAGCTGCAAAGAAACTTCCTGCTGTCACAGGTTATGATGAAGAACAGAAGAATTATTATAGCTTCCTGACTTCCGTAGAATCATTTATGAAAGATATGCAGAAAGCCAGAGATAAAGGTAGCTATTCCGACGAGGACTATAATGCGATGTCGGAGGCCTACGAATACGGACTTTCCGTTATCTAAAGAATCTTCCTCTGTTTGAATGTGAGCTACAATCATGCTCTTTCAAACAGAGGATGTTTTTTTATTAAGAAAAGGTTTGCCGTCTTTTCAATTGTACCTTATTCTCAAATAAGGATCCTGCCTTAAATCCTTATCTGTTTATCATTCCGGCATATCTGTTCTTAATAGGACGACTCCCTAATTTATAAAAAGTCCTTTTTTTACTATACCTCTTTAAACAGGAGCTTTACTTTTGCATTTGAATTAAGAAATAATATCTTTGCTCTATGCAATCATTTCAACTCATAAAACCCTGTTTGGCGCTTGCTCCTTATATACGGCATTACTGGATATTGCAAGACGATTCAGTGACTCCGGTTTCCGAACGGACTCTGCCCATTGGCTGTATGCAACTGGTATTTCATAAAGGGAAACAACTCCTTTTGTCGGGCGAGTCGGAACTACAACCTCAATCCTTTATTTCCGGACAATCGGTCGGCTTCTCGGATGTACAGTCGACGGGTAGGATAGAAATGATTACTGTTGTTTTCCAGCCTTATGCAGTCAAAGCATTGTTTCATATTCCCAGCCATCTGTTTCACGGACAAAATGTAGATACCGATGCGATGGAAGATGTAGAACTGTCGGATTTGGTGAAACAGGTCACTGACACTTCTGATAATGCCGTTTCTATTCGTTTGATAGAGCAGTTTTTCCTTCGTCGTTTATACACCCTTCCGGAGTATAACCTCAAGCGGATGTCTGCTGTGTTTCATGAAATAAACCTCCAGCCGCAAATCAACATTGCTCATCTGTCGGAAACGGCCTGTTTGAGCAGTAAGCAGTTTGGACGTATCTTTGCCGATTATGTCGGCACTACTCCCAAAGAATTTATTCGCATTGTCCGTATGCAGCGGGCATTGTCAATGTTGCAGCAGGATGCCACTATCCCTTTTGTACAAGTAGCTTACGAATGTGGCTTCTCCGATCAGTCTCACATGATAAAGGAATTCAAACTCTTTTCCGGTTACACCCCTGCAGAGTATCTTTCTGTCTGCGCTCCTTATTCCGATTATTTTTCCGAACTTTAAAGATGTCCCTTTTTTCCTATCAGGCTTCCTCGTGTTGCCCTACATTTGCAGTGTCTTTGCAAAGGCTTAGTAGTAACGATAAAAAAGAAACGAAATGAAAAAACTAATTGCATTTTTTGAGATTCCTGCTTCCGATTTCCATCGGGCTGTCGATTTTTACGAAACAGTATTGGGTATGCAACTTCCGACTTTTGAATGTGAAACAGAAAAAATGGCTTGTTTTACAGAAGAAGGTGAAACCGTCGGTGCTATCTCTTATGCTTCAAATTTCGACTTTCTTCCTTCCACGCATGGAGTGCTTATCCATTTCAACTGTGAGGATATAGAACAGACCTTGGAAAAAGTACTTCTGAAAGGAGGGAAAGTAGTCATTCCCAGAACAAAGATCGAGGTGGATGGCAAAGGATGGTTTGCCGTATTTACGGATAGTGAAGGAAACCGGATTGGCATTTATGCTGAAAAATAACAGGTAGGAGAGAGGAAGGCAGCCTGTTATAGTATAATATGCTTTTAGATGCGGATAACGCAAAATGACACGGATAAGAAGATTATAAATCTGCTAAATCCGTGTCATCCGCGTCTAAAAGATAGACTTATCAGGGCTTTGCGCTGTCCCCCAAAAAAGTCAGACGTTAAATCACATCTTTATTCATTCTCTTTATTCCGCCATTTGTCTGTCCGCATTATTCTACCGGAATATAAATTTCCGTCAACAACTCTTCGGGAGCAGTGTCGCATGGCTTGTTCAGATAACGTTCCGCGCTGGCTTCATCACGCAGCGTACATTCCATTTCGGGCAGACACTTTCCGTAAATCGTATCATACACAGCTTGCAGATTGTCATACGGACCTTTATACAAGAAGATAGCATAACGTCCGGCCGGGATCACCTTAAATCCGACATCACTTTTGGGGGCTACCTTTACAGGCATTACCATACATACGTCTGTACGCAGTTTTTCTGCCGGTGTCACTTTCGGATCATCGTGATAGATGCAAAGCGGACTGAAATCTCCCATCGGCAACTTTTGTTCTTTGATGAATTGGAATAAACGGCCCCAGGTGCCACCGTAATCATTCAGTTTGTAATCGCCGGTGAGGCGGATATAAATCACATTCCGTTCGGAAACGTTTCTGATCTCTCTTTTTAGTTCCAGGTCTGGCCTGATAATCGCTGGTTTCATAATTACAAAGTTTTTATTGTTTCTATACTCTAAAGGTGAAATGCCATAAAATTGCTTGAACACTTTCGACAACGAAGAAGGAGATGAGTAACCAATCCGGTAGGCGATGTCGGCAATCGGAACATCCGAGTAGCGGAGTAGACGTGCGGCAGCTTCTGTCCGCGTCCGGACAATAAACGTACCAATCGGTTCACCGAGAAAAGCTTTCATGATCCGGTGAAAGTAAAAAGGAGAAAAGTTTGAAATTCTGGCCAGAGATTTTAAATCAATGTCTTCTCCCAAATGTTGGTTGATGTATTCCACTACAACATTGACGCACTTTTGATATTCTTCTTTCGTTGTTTTTTTCTGTTGCATAACTTATTCTGGTATTTCACTCCGCAAAGGTATTGGTAAAAAAGCGAAATGACTTGTCCGATATTGCGGAAATGTCAATTTCCTATTTTCTTTCTGTGATTGCCCGATTCCTGTTTTGAGAATTTATTTTGATATATAATGTTCCTTTTAGTGGTGTTATGGTACGAATTATTACCAAGTTTTTAATCACTAGACGCGAAATTGATTTCTTTGTTTTAAATAATGTCAAAAACTAAAACAAAAAAGTTAGTTTTGTTATAAACAATTATTAAAATGACTATATTGTAACCAAATTATTAATAAAAATAGCCATGGATAAAACAATTGTAGGGAACAATGCCGGAAAAGTTTGGTGTGCCCTGAAAGAAATTGGTGAAATTTCAATACCTGAATTGGCAAGAAGATTAAACCTAAGCGTAGAAAGTACAGCATTAGCGGCCGGTTGGCTGGCAAGAGAGAATAAAATTTGTATCCAGCGGAAGAACGGATTAATCGCTTTATCTGATGAAAGCACTTTCCCTTTTAGCTTTGGATAATTACAGATTTTGCGAGTGAGTATCTTTGGAGTTCCGTTAACTTGTAAGTAAGAAAATGTCGATATAAGGTATCACATGCAAAGTTTGAACTTAAGAAGTTTAATATTTAAAAGAGTTGCTCCGTAATAGGGCAACTCTTTTAATGTATAATAAACGCATAAAAATATCAAATCGTTCTTGTTGATAGGTAAAATATAGATACTTATATTTCGCAACAATAATAGTCGATTTTTCTTTAAAAGTTCTACTTTGGAGGATTTGTTCAGAATCCTACCCGCTTTCTTCCTAAAGAGAAATCCATGCCTTCGTAATTATAGATTTCAGCCAGTGTCATAGGTTGTGTCTGTTTGGGGATATCCAGTCCTTCTTCCTTTATCAGTTGGTTTACTTTGTCGGTTGTCAGGTCTTTAAATTCGTACCGGGCAGCCAGACGTCCTTTTCTAAGCAAGGCTTCGTCAATATCTTTTAGTGGAGCGTTGAATGTGCAGATAAATTTGATACATAATTCATCACTCAATAGTCCGTCGCTGATATTTAGTATGTTGACTAGTCCGGCATTCATGCGGTTTCCTCCGTTGCGGCTTGATAATAGCTCTTCGCAGTCTTCTACGATAAAGATTGAATTCTTTTGTTGGCGGATAAAAGTGATAAAGCTAGGATCCGAAAGTTTATCTACCAGGTCGCCGCTCATATAAATCATTCTCTTTTTTCCGAGATTGATAAGATGACGGATATAAGTTGTTTTCCCCGTACCTTGTTTCCCGTGCAGAATGATTAAACCGCTTTTATTCTCCTCTAATAGGAAGTTTTCGATTTCAGCGGCTACGGGAGCAAAATCATTGTTATAGTGGCGGTCAATCTGAATGGCCGGCTTATTGATTTGCGATTGTTTCAGGCTGAAGTAGTTATGAGCGTATGTTACTATAAATAGGTTGTTCAGTTTCTCATTCTCCTTTTTGTGGTTTTCGCAAATTTGATTGATACGATCGATTTCTTCCTTATCAATATTGGAATAGGCTATTTTTATGCAATTATCAAAATAGCCAATCATTAAATTCTTTTTGCAGATAACGATGCAATCATATAACTCTTTTGTAGATGTATCTTCTTCTTCCTCCTCTTCCTCTTTTTCATTCTCAAAATGATTGCAATATATATGCTCGAATATATCGAACGCATCGTCTTGCTGATAAAGTTCTTTGATTTCTTTCAGGAAATCCTGGTTTACTTTATATTTCACCATTTTCATAGAAGGGAATCGTTTGAATATCTGATAGAATAGACTACAAATGCTACTGTCGCTGAACCAGCCTGTGGAGTAATCGAAAATATCTGTGAAATCTGCGAGTGTGTATTCTTTACTCATTTTTTCTTTTTATATAAATAGGACGGCAAAGGTACTAAATAAATCTATGATATGGACTTATCCGATTTATCATTTTCTTGAAAAACATTGGTATGATAGTTTCCTGCATTTATATCAGCGCGCCCCCTGCAAACGATTTTTCATTTTCATTTCTCATATTCTCATAAATAATACGGTAATT
>NZ_JAHQVH010000101.1:0-1303 GCF_019052435.1 Bacteroides sp. MSK.20.12
CAGGGCAGACGCATTAAAAATTATTGTTCTGTAAAAGTTGTGACAAATATTTTTCATCCCATCCGGCTTTTAGTCTTTTCAGATTCATACTTCCTTTTGTTGTTTTATCCTTCTTTAGTATGGTAAGTGCCATCTTTGTTGCCACCGAAAAGTTTCTGGCTGCATTTTTCACCTTTTTACTGTAGTCTTCTCGAAAGGTAACATCCAATTGCCAATGAAGATTATTCTCAATAGACCAATGCTGTCTGATGGCAGATGCAATCTCCTCCGGTTTGGTATTATCAAGTGAAGTTACATAGTATCTGACCTCTTGAGTATATTCTCCTGTTGCTACTATTGTTCTCTCCGACTTTATCCCTACAATAGACTTCAACCCCACAAGTTTCTTCTTAAACATTTTCTCCATTATAGAACCATAACTGACTACAGTACAGGTTCTTTTCTCAACTCTTCCATGTCCGGTATTTTCCGACACATGCCTGGTGACTCTATTGATTATTTCATCTCTATCCTGATAATCGTCAATAATTTGTTTAGCTAGTTGATAATTTTTTTTCTTATTCTCCTTTATAGCTATAATATAATTTGCATCACGCTCAATAATGGTCTGGGTTATATCTTTCTGGCATCCCATCGCGTCAATTGTAACAATACAACCACTTAGTTCCAAAGAGTTAATCAACAATGGAATAGCTGTGATTTCATTGCTTTTATCATCTACTTTTACCTGACCTAAAGAAATTCCATTAACGGCAGACCAGGCGGAAACCATCCATAATTTGAATCCTTCTTTTCCCGTAGTATGCTCTCCATCACATTGGCTTGGACCACGCATGAGCTTGCCATCTATAGCTACAACGCCTTTCACCTCCTGACAAACTTGTTTTACCCAATTACGAAAGATCAACTCAAAATACTCGGGCTTTATTATACTGAAGAATCTATTAAAAGTATCATGACTAGGGATGAACTCCAGGTCAGGTATGCGACTTTTGAAAAAAGCAATTTTCGCATTGCCAAATTCCTCAATCTCATTCCAAGACTGGGCGCCACAGATTACAGCAGCAATGGATATATAGATAATAGTTTCCATTTTATGTACTTTTTTGCGGTTCATCCTAGGATCTTCTATTTGTTTACAAAGGTCAATTATGCCAATTTTCATGTTAGTTTATGTTTTATAATATCTTATAAAGATAAGGAAAATAATCGACATATACAATAGATAATACACTAATAGTCAATAATATAAAAATAAAATACAAGTTGTAAGATAGTAAAAAATATAATGCGTCGACCCTGT
>NZ_JAHQVH010000015.1:0-116398 GCF_019052435.1 Bacteroides sp. MSK.20.12
GAAAAAATACTCATACCAATGGGAATATATTCCCATTGGTATGAGTATTTTTTCTCATAGGCGTGAGTATAGTTGAGAATTTGTACTTCCTTGATAATGGTTGACTAGTTTAACCGGCCTTCTCTATAAGTTCCATTATCATCCGTGCAAACTCTTCAACAATCTTATGATTCTCTGATTGACTCACAACGTCCTCCTCATGAGTATCCAGCGCAAGATCTTCTTGCAATCGAAACATTTCCTCTTTTCCACACGTTATCAGTTGATCCCTTTTACACATATTCCAGGGAACGAAAGTCTTGCAGATAAAAAGTTCCATGCCGGACACCACCGTAGCCGACCCGAGCGAGATACCATCCGGACTAGTGTACCACACAGGATTCAGCAAATCTTTCATTTCTTCTTCACTCAAGAATAAATGATCGGCATTATAGTGCATAGCAGTGTTCGTTTTAAAATATCTTTTTATCAGATCCTCTCCGGTGAGTTCCAATCCCATCCGTAGAGCATATCTGCTAAAAAAATGAGGTGGATAAAAAGTCACACCGGGGAGAGAACCTTCTTTAGCCGGTAAATCGTATCGATAAACATACTTACCATGATCTGTTTCTCTAACACAAACAAGAAAACTATCAACATACTGTTTCAAACGTCGCTTACTCTTGGCGAAGAATATCAAAATCCATTTGTTCTTCCTGGGTGAAGTGACTGTAGAGAAAAGAAACATCGGAAATTTGCTTTGCCTGCGGAAATATTTTAGAGCATCCGGCATTTTTTTCCGCATGATTATGCTCACGTCCATATAGTCCTTTGCTACTTCATTCGCCAATTCCTCGTAGGACATTTGTGAAGTTATCATATTTTCTTTTTTAATGTTTTAAATTACTCGATAATGAGAACTGGCGAAACTGATACCAAAGCATCGTTCCGGCAATCATACTTGCTATCAGGTCGGAAATCGGCATACTGATCCAAACTCCTAGTTGTCCGTAAAAGTGTGGAAGGATCAGCAGACAAGGTATCAGAATTAGAACCTGACGGGAGACAGACAAGAATATAGCCTTGCTTGCCATACCTATACTCTGAAAAAAGTTGGAAGTCACCATCTGAAAACCGACAATGGGAAAGAACATGACCACAATACGCAGTCCTTTAGCAGAAATACGAACCAGTTCTTCATCCGTGGTGAAAATAGAAACCGCCAAATCAGGTATCAGCATCCCCATCAAGAAACCGATAGTAGTGATAAGGGTGGCTACATAAATCGTAATTTTCAAGACTTTCGTCACACGGGAATATTGCTTGGCACCATAATTATACCCGGCAATGGGCTGCATCCCCTGATTCAATCCCATCACAATCATGACAAAAAGGAACACCAGGCGGTTGACAATTCCAAAAGCTCCAATAGCCAAATCACCTCCATACTGTTTCAATCCCTTATTAATCAAAATCACGATAAAACAAGCTGCCAGATTCATCAGAAAAGGAGCCATACCAATTGCTAAAGAATCAAACACAATCTTCTTTTTTAACCGGAAAATACCTTTATGAAAATGTAACAGTTCCTCTCTATTAGAAAATAACTTGAACTGCCATGCCAATGCGATAACCTGTGCAGTAATGGTAGCGATTGCCGCTCCTTGTATTCCCCAACCAAAGCCATAAATAAAAACAGGGTCGAGTATTGTGTTAATCACTACCGTAGCAATCGTGGCATACATCGCCTTCTGTGGATGTCCCGCCGAACGCAGTACAGCATTCAGACCTAAATAAAGGTGGGTGACGACATTACCCAACAAGATAACGATCATATAATCGCGGGCATAACCTACTGTAGCATCACTACCACCGAAGAAATAAAGAATAGGGTCGAGAAACAACAATGTGACGACTGTAAAGGCAAGCCCGATGATAATATTCAATACCAGTACATTGCCAAGTACCCGCTGTGCGGTATCGTAATCTTTCTGTCCCAATTTCACCGAAACCAATGTAGCCGCACCTACCCCCACCAAAGAGCCGAAAGCCGCGGCAAGATTCATTAGCGGAAAGGTTAATGCCAACCCGGAGATAGCCATCGCCCCTACTCCATGACCAATGAAAATACTATCTACCATATTATAAAGAGAAGACGCCGTCATGGCGATAATTGCCGGAATGGCATACTGCATTAAAAGCTTTCCAATCTTTTCCGTACCCAACGCAGTGGGTGTCTTTTGTCCTGTCATACCTATTAGTTTGAGGGTGCAAAGATACAAAAAAGAGACGGATTACAGGATATATGAGAAAAGTTTCGTATTTTTGCCCACAAAATTGAGTTAATACGTAACGAAATGAATATATTAGAACTAAGTGAACAGGAAATTATTCGACGTAACAGTCTGAATGAGCTTCGTGCAATGGGTATTGATCCATACCCTGCAGCAGAGTATGTAACCAATGCTTTCTCTACAGATATTAAAGCTGAATTTAAAGACGACGAAGAGCCACGCCAGGTTTCCGTAGCCGGTCGTATCATGAGCCGCCGCGTGATGGGTAAAGCATCTTTCATCGAATTGCAGGACTCTAAAGGTCGCATCCAGGTGTACATCACCCGTGATGATATCTGTCCGGGAGAAGACAAGGAACTGTACAACGCTGTATTCAAACGCCTGCTCGACTTAGGTGACTTTATCGGTATCGAAGGTTTCGTGTTCCGCACACAAATGGGTGAAATCAGCATCCATGCAAAGAAACTGACTGTACTTGCAAAGTCTATCAAACCGTTGCCAATCGTTAAATACAAAGACGGAGTAGCTTACGACTCTTTTGAAGATCCCGAACTCCGTTATCGCCAACGCTATGTGGACCTGGTAGTAAATGACGGCATCAAAGAAACATTCCTGAAACGCGCCACTGTAGTGAAAACATTGCGCAACGTTTTGGATGAGGCTGGTTACACGGAAGTGGAAACTCCTATCCTGCAATCTATTGCCGGTGGAGCCAGTGCACGCCCGTTCATCACTCACCATAACTCATTGGATATAGACCTTTACCTACGTATCGCAACAGAGCTTTATCTGAAACGACTGATCGTAGGTGGTTTTGAAGGTGTATATGAAATAGGTAAGAACTTCCGTAACGAGGGCATGGATAAAACTCACAATCCGGAATTTACCTGTATGGAACTTTATGTTCAGTACAAAGATTACAACTGGATGATGAATTTCACCGAAAAACTGCTGGAACGTATCTGTATCGCTGTAAACGGCTGTACGGAAAGCGTTGTTGACGGAAAAACGATCAGTTTCAAAGCTCCTTACCGCCGCCTGCCTATCCTGGATGCTATCAAAGAAAAGACAGGATACGACCTGAACGGCAAGAGCGAAGAAGAAATCCGCCAAGTTTGCAAGGAATTGAAAATGGAGGAAATCGACGAGACAATGGGTAAAGGCAAGCTGATTGATGAAATCTTCGGAGAATTCTGCGAAGGTACGTATATCCAGCCAACTTTCATCACCGATTATCCGGTTGAAATGTCTCCGCTGACCAAGATGCATCGTTCTAAACCGGGACTGACCGAACGTTTCGAGTTAATGGTGAACGGTAAAGAGCTGGCTAATGCTTACTCGGAATTGAATGACCCGTTGGATCAGGAAGAACGTTTCAAAGAGCAGATGCGTTTGGCTGACAAGGGAGACGATGAAGCGATGATTATCGATCAGGACTTCTTGCGCGCTTTACAATATGGTATGCCTCCTACATCGGGTATCGGTATCGGTATCGACCGCCTGGTAATGTTAATGACCGGACAGACCACTATTCAGGAAGTATTATTCTTCCCGCAAATGCGTCCGGAAAAAGTAGTGAAAAAAGACGCTGCTGCTAAATATATGGAATTGGGAATCGCAGAAGACTGGGTTCCGGTGATCCAAAAGGCCGGTTACAACACTGTAGCTGACATGAAAGATGTCAATCCGCAGAAGTTGCACCAGGACATCTGTGGCATTAACAAGAAATATAAATTAGAACTGACCAATCCGTCGGTAAACGACGTAACTGAGTGGATACAGAAAATTTAATAAGTTCTTCATCCAAATCCATACAAATGAAATTACCCGGCAAGATAGCGATAATGGGCGGAGGAAGTTGGGCTACAGCCATCGCAAAGATGTGTCTGGCCCAGGAAGACTCTATCAATTGGTATATGCGGCGAGACGACCGCATTGCCGATTTTAAACGATTAGGGCACAATCCGGCTTATCTGACAGGAGTGAAATTTGATACAAAACGCATCTCATTCAGTTCCAACATCAACGATGTGGTGAAAGAATCGGATACACTGATCTTCGTCACTCCCTCTCCTTATCTGAAGGCGCATCTAAAAAAACTGAAAACCAAGATAAAAGATAAGTTTATCATCACCGCTATCAAAGGAATCGTACCCGATGACAACGTTATTGTATCGGAATACTTCACAAAAGAATATGGTGTACCACCAGAAAATATAGCAGTCCTTGCAGGTCCCTGCCACGCAGAAGAAGTAGCCTTGGAACGCCTCTCCTACCTGACTATCGCCTGCCCTGACAAAGATAAAGCACGTATCTTCGCACGTCGTCTGGGAAGCAGCTTCATCAAAACATCTGTCAGTGATGACGTAGCGGGTATCGAATACAGTTCGGTACTTAAAAACGTATATGCCATCGCTGCCGGTATCTGTAGCGGTCTGAAATATGGCGACAACTTCCAGGCTGTATTGATCTCCAACGCCATTCAGGAGATGAACCGTTTCTTGAATACGGTGCATCCGTTGAACAGAAACGTGGATGAATCTGTTTATCTAGGGGATTTATTGGTGACCGGTTACTCCAACTTTAGCCGCAACCGAACTTTCGGAACGATGATAGGTAAAGGGTATTCCGTTAAGAGTGCGCAAATTGAAATGGAAATGATTGCGGAAGGTTACTATGGTACGAAATGTATCAAAGAAATCAATAAACATCATCATGTCAATATGCCGATACTGGACGCAGTGTACAACATTCTATACGAACGTATCTCACCAATGATCGAGATTAAACTGTTGACTGACTCTTTTAGATAAAAAAATATTAAGTATTAAGTATTAGGCATTTAAGTATTACCCGCAGGTACTCATACTTGACAATCCATACTTGATGACTAATACTTAATACTTAAAACTTAATACTTAAAATATATGATTAGTTTAAACATTGAAAAAACATTTGGATTCATCTCCAAAGAAAAGGTTTTTGCTTACGAAGCTGAAGTAAAAGCCGCACAGGAAATGCTTGAAAAAGGTACAGGCAAAGGTAACGACTTTTTAGGATGGTTGCATTTGCCTTCTTCTATCACTAAAGAACACCTGGCCGACCTGAACGCTACTGCAAAAGTATTAAGAGACAATTGTGAAGTAGTAATCGTAGCCGGTATCGGTGGTAGCTATCTGGGTGCCCGTGCCGTCATCGAAGCTTTGTCTAACAGCTTCACTTGGTTGCAGGAAAAGAAAACAGCTCCTGTCATGATCTATGCAGGACACAATATCAGCGAAGATTATCTGTATGAACTGACTGAATATCTGAAAGACAAGAAATTCGGTGTCATCAATATCTCCAAATCAGGAACTACTACTGAAACAGCGCTTGCTTTCCGTTTGCTGAAAAAGCAATGTGAAGATCAGCGCGGCAAAGAAACTGCAAAGAAAGTAATCGTTGCCGTGACGGATGCCAAGAAAGGTGCCGCCCGTGTTACAGCCGATAAAGAAGGATACAAAACATTCATCATCCCCGATAACGTAGGCGGACGTTTCTCTGTCCTGACTCCGGTTGGTTTGCTGCCTATTGCAGTGGCCGGGTTCGATATCGACAAACTGGTTGCCGGTGCTGCCGACATGGAAAAAGTATGTGGTTCGGACGTTGCATTTGCTGAAAACCCTGCTGCTATCTACGCTGCTACCCGCAATGAGTTGTACAGAAACGGTAAGAAGATCGAAATCCTCGTTAACTTCTGCCCGAAACTGCACTATGTAAGTGAATGGTGGAAACAGCTTTACGGAGAATCTGAAGGAAAAGACAATAAAGGTATCTTCCCTGCATCGGTAGATTTCTCAACAGACCTCCACTCTATGGGTCAATGGATTCAGGAAGGCGAACGTTCTATCTTTGAAACGGTGATTTCAGTAGAGAAGGTTAACCACAAACTGGAAGTTCCTTCTGATGAAGCGAATCTGGACGGTTTGAATTTCTTAGCCGGCAAACGTGTGGACGAAGTGAACAAGATGGCCGAATTGGGAACACAGTTGGCTCACGTAGACGGTGGTGTACCTAATATGCGTATCGTACTTCCGGAATTGAGCGAATACAACATCGGTGGTCTGCTCTATTTCTTCGAAAAGGCTTGCGGTATCAGCGGTTACTTGCTAGGCGTGAATCCATTCAACCAACCGGGTGTGGAAGCATACAAAAAGAATATGTTTGCGTTGCTGGACAAACCGGGGTATGAAGAAGAATCTAAAGCGATTCGTGCAAAACTGTAATCAAGAACGTTTTTATAAACGGTAAACTATAAACAATGAACGGTGAACAACTATGCTATATGCATAGATTTGTTCACCGTTCATTATTCATTGAAATCCAAAATGGAGACATTCCTAAATGTCCCTATTTAGTTACAATTTACCGACTTACTTTGCTAGTTGCTACCACTCGTCAATTTTCACTTATCATCCTCCGCTTTCGTCTTCAAACCGATTTCTTCCTGTGCTCCTTCACATTCGGCTTTGGAAGAAAGATAGAACTCTAATTTTACATCGCCGTTCTTATCTACTTGTTTGATGGTTGCAATCACCATAATTTTAGCTTTTGACACACCATCCTTAAAACGAAGCTGTCCCTTTTCTACATCTGTCAGATTTCCCTCTGTAGATACTTCTGTTTTCTCAAAGATGAGTTTAGTATCCACTTCATCATCATTCTGAAGTCTAAAGGTTTTCAGTTCAGCTCCATTTCCATCCAAAAGCAGAAGAGCTTTCACTTCGTCCCCCACCTTCAAGGCCGGCAATTCGTCCCTCTGATTCGCATAGTCTTTTTCACCGGAACCGGAACTTTCATCCTCCGATTCAACCTTTGCATAAAGCTTTTCTATCTTGATAACAGGACTTTCCCCACTATCAGAGCAGGCGCCTAAAAACAATGGTAGCAACAATAATACTCTCTTTTTCATGCTATCGTCGAGTTTATAACGTTACAAAAATACACATATTCTTCTAAACAACAAATAATTATACAAGTAATACGCCGCAATTCAGTAGTGCCGAACAGTCTACACGACAAGAGTTGGCAGTAGATACCACATGGCAAGTAATCACTAAACTATCTTCCCGTTCTAACTTATCTCTCGTTTTTTATCGTTATCTTTGCCTCATATACAACTGTAGATTAAGCGAATCAAACTAAAAAGAACAAATAAAATGACAGGAAATTTATTAAAGAAATCCAGTGGATTCATATTATTATGTAGCATATCATTGCTAATGCTCGTAAT
The DNA here is from genome assembly GCF_019052435.1 of Bacteroides sp. MSK.20.12. Taxonomy (NCBI): domain Bacteria; kingdom Pseudomonadati; phylum Bacteroidota; class Bacteroidia; order Bacteroidales; family Bacteroidaceae; genus Bacteroides; species Bacteroides sp. MSK.20.12. Next base: position 7,546 of record NZ_JAHQVH010000015.1, read on the forward strand.
GACCGGTTGCCAGGAAGCCAAACTCAAGACAGTGATCGGAGTAGCCAACAAACAGTGTCCGATAGACATGGGAGCAGTCGGTACGATCACCAGCATCATCTACGACGGGAATAACGTAGTGTACACGCTGAACATGAACGAAGAGATTACCAATATAAAGATATTGAAAGACAATCCGGAAAGCATGAAATCATCTATCACAATGATGTTTCAAAATCCGGCAGCAGATGTAAAAGAGATGCTCAAGTTGATGGCAAAATGCAATTCCGGATTACACATGATATTTGTAGGGAATAAGTCGGGCGAACAAGCGGTTTGCGAACTTACCGCCGAAGAACTGAAAGAAGTGATTAATACAAATGCCGATCCGGCACAAAGCGGACAAACAAAGCTTGAAGCGCAACTGAAAATGGCGAACCTGCAATTCCCGATGCAAGCCAGCGAAGAAGTCATTGTCGAAAAGATCGAGGTCATAGGCGAATCGGTTGTTTATATATGCAGTGTGGACGAAGAATTGTGTCCCATCAGCCAGATTGAAGAAAACGCAGCAGAAGTGAAAGAGGGTATTGTATCAACACTGGCAAGTCAGACCGATCCCGCCACCCAGATATTCATCAAAACCTGTGTAGATAACAATAAAAGCATAGCTTACAGATATATCGGCAAGGAATCCGGTCAGCAATACGATGTGATTATTCCTCTGTCTGATCTGAAGAAAATGCTTATAGAAAAATAAAATATCATCTTAAAAAGATTCTGCAACGTACCAAAGTATGAAAAAGAAACTGAAAGCCGTCCTGTTTGACATGGACGGCGTACTTTTTGACTCTATGCCCTATCATTCGGAAGCCTGGCATACAGTAATGAAATCTCATGGACTCACTCTTAGCCGCGAAGAAGCATATATGCACGAAGGACGGACAGGAGCCTCCACTATCAATATTGTTTTCCAACGTGAACTGGGCAGAGAATCTACCCAGGAAGAAATAGAAAGTATCTATCAGGAGAAAAGTGTTTTGTTCAATTCGTATCCCGAAGCAAAACGTATGCCCGGTGCATGGGAATTGCTACAAAAAGTGAAAAAGGATGGACTGATTCCGATGGTGGTCACTGGTTCCGGCCAACTATCCCTGCTCGAACGGTTGGAACACAACTATCCGGGAATGTTTCGTAAAGAATTGATGGTTACAGCGTTCGATGTAAAATATGGTAAGCCCAATCCCGAACCGTATCTGATGGCATTGAAAAAAGGTGGACTTAAAGCTGATGAAGCCATCGTAGTAGAGAACGCTCCGTTAGGAGTGGAAGCCGGACACAATGCGGGCATCTTTACAATAGCTGTAAATACAGGTCCTTTGGACGGACAAGTATTGCTGGATGCCGGAGCCGATCTGCTACTGCCATCCATGCAAGCACTAAGCGAGCAATGGGATACGCTGTTTGAAAAGAACACCTAAAAGCTGAAAAGATAATTTATTCTTCAAAACAGGAGAAAAACATTGAAAAGAAGGAATATAAATCGTATTTTTACGGGAGTTTAATTCACTTAGATTCCATCTAAGCCAACGCAGATTCTACTATGCAAAAGTTATTATCCTTACCACCCAATTTGATCCATTGCTTCCACGAACTGGAAGAAGTCAACCATACCGATTGGTTTTGTACATCAGACCCCATTGGGAGCAAACTAGGCTCCGGCGGCGGAACGACATGGTTATTGCAGGCCTGCCATCAGGCATTCGCGCCACAAGAATCTTTCAGCAATTGGATAGGAGATGAAAAAAGAATATTGCTCCATGCAGGCGGACAAAGCCGTCGCCTGCCCAGCTACGGACCTTCCGGCAAAATATTGACTCCGATCCCGATCTTCAGTTGGGAAAGAGGACAAAAACTCGGACAGAATCTATTATCATTGCAGCTCCCGCTCTATGAAAGGATTATGAATCAGGCTCCGGCCGGTCTGAATACGCTGATCGCAAGCGGAGATGTATATATCCGTTCGGAAAAGCCACTCCAGGATATTCCGAATGCAGACGTAGTGTGCTACGGCTTATGGGTAAATCCTTCCTTGGCAACCCATCATGGTGTATTTGTTTCCGACCGGAAAAAGCCGGAGGTTCTCGACTTCATGTTACAGAAACCTTCTCTTGAAGAGTTGGAAGGATTATCGAAAACTCATCTTTTCCTGATGGACATCGGTATCTGGATTTTGAGTGACCGCGCCATCGAAGTATTGATGAAACGGTCATTAAAAGAAGGAACCAATGATATTAATTATTATGACTTATACTCGGACTACGGCTTGGCTTTGGGAGAGCATCCCAAAACGGAAGATGAAGAAATCAATCAGTTATCCGTAGCCATATTGCCTTTGCCCGGTGGAGAATTCTATCATTATGGCACAAGCCATGAACTGATTTCTTCTACTTTAGCCATACAAGACAAGGTACGCGATCAAAGAAGGATCATGCACCGGAAAGTAAAACCGAATCCGGCTATCTTTATCCAGAACTCTATCACACAAGTTTCTCTTTCTGCAGACAATGCCAACTTATGGATTGAGAATAGTCATGTGGGAAAAGGCTGGAAACTGGGTTCCCGCCAAATAATAACAGGAGTTCCCGAAAACCAATGGAACATCAACCTGCCGGATGGAGTCTGCATCGACATTATCCCTATCGGCGACAATGACTTTGTTGCACGTCCGTATGGATTAGATGATGTGTTCAAAGGAGCGTTGGACAAATCAACGACTACCTATCTTAATATCCCTTTCACCCGCTGGATGGAAGAAAGAGGAATTACCTGGGAGGATATAAAAGGACGCACCGATGATTTACAATCAGCATCTATCTTCCCCAAAGTAACTTCTGTTGAAGATTTAGGCATATTAGTGCGCTGGATGACATCGGAACCCCAACTGGAAGAAGGGAAAAAACGTTGGCTGAAAGCAGAGAAAGTTTCTGCCGACGAAATCTCGGCAGGCGCCAACCTCAAGCGTCTTTATGAACAGCGCAATGCTTTCCGTAAAGAGAACTGGAAAGGACTGGCGGCTAATTATGAAAAAAGCGTATTCTATCAACTTGACTTACTGGATGCCGCAAACGAATTTGTACGTTTTAATCTGGATACTCCCGATGTCCTGCAAGAAGATGCCGCACCCATGCTACGGATACACAACCGGATGCTTCGCGCACGCATCATGAAACTACGTGAAGACAAAGATTGCGCAAAAGAAGAACAGGCAGCCTTCCAACTGCTCCGCGACGGTTTATTGGGAGTGATGAACGAACGTAAAAGTCATCCCACACTCAACGTTTATTCCGATCAGATTGTATGGAGCCGCAGCCCTGTACGCATTGATGTGGCAGGAGGATGGACGGACACCCCTCCCTACTCTCTTTATTCAGGAGGAAGCGTTGTCAATCTTGCCATCGAACTGAACGGCCAACCGCCGCTGCAAGTATACGTTAAACCTTGCAAAGAATATCATATTACCCTTCGCTCCATTGATATGGGCGCAATGGAAGTGATACGAAATTACGAGGAACTGCAAGATTACAAAAAGGTGGGTTCTCCATTTTCTATCCCCAAAGCTGCCCTAACATTGGCAGGCTTCGCACCGGCATTCTCAACAGAATCCTACCCTTCTTTAGCCAAACAACTGGAAGCTTTCGGTTCAGGAATTGAAATTACCCTGTTGGCTGCTATTCCTGCTGGCTCGGGGTTAGGTACCAGTTCCATTCTGGCCTCCACCGTGCTCGGAGCAATCAATGATTTCTGCGGACTGGCTTGGGATAAGAATGATATATGCAGTTACACATTAGTATTGGAACAACTACTGACCACGGGAGGAGGTTGGCAGGATCAATATGGCGGTGTTTTTTCCGGCATTAAACTACTACAATCCGAAGCAGGTTTCGAACAACATCCATTAGTGCGTTGGTTGCCCGATCAACTCTTTATTCATCCTGACTACCGCGACTGTCATCTGTTATATTATACAGGAATTACCCGTACTGCCAAAAGTATTCTGGCAGAAATCGTCAGTTCCATGTTCCTCAATTCCGGTCCACATCTAAGTTTGCTAGCCGAGATGAAAGCCCATGCAATGGATATGAGTGAAGCTATCCTGCGCAGCAACTTCGATAGTTTCGGTCGATTGGTCGGCAAAACCTGGATACAAAACCAGGCATTAGATTGCGGAACCAATCCGCCGGCAGTAGCAGCCATTATTGAGAAAATCAAGGATTATACCCTAGGATACAAACTCCCCGGAGCAGGTGGTGGCGGTTATTTATATATGGTAGCCAAAGACCCTCAAGCAGCCGGACAAATCCGACGGATATTGACAGAACAAGCTCCCAACCCACGCGCTCGTTTTGTAGAAATGACGCTTTCTGACAAGGGACTTCAGGTTTCAAGAAGCTAAAGAAGAGGCATTGCCAGACTACCGGTCAATCTCATTCAGAACCACAAAAAACAAGCTTGGACAGATTCAAACGAAATGTCCAAGCTTCAATTTTTCAATGCCATAATGATCTGTTTTACATGTTGAGACTTGAAATAACTGTAAAGTAAATCATAATAATGATAAAACCAATAGCTCCGATAATCAGCGCCACACTAGCCCATTTCTTTTTTCTAGCTTCTTCCATTCTAATTTATATTTATGGGATTAATATAATTTATCGTCAGATATCTACTTCCGGAAAGCTATAAATACACTATATCAACATCATTTTTTTTACTTCTTCATCGTTACAAAGTTAGCATTTTCTATGAGATTCCAATCATCTAAAACAACTTTTCATTCTCTTTAGACTAAATTATGCAACTACGGATAATAATATGGAACACAAGATTTTATCTATTACTGCTTTTATATCATGTGAAAGTTGTACATTTGCATAAGCGACAATTCTGGTTGAACAAGGAAAAAAATCAAAATACAAGAGGTCATGACTAAAAAAGGATGCTATAAAAATATTCGAAGATAAAAAGCTCTGTGCTGTAACATCATATACCATACATGGGCTGAAAATACAATAATAAAAAGCCGTACTCTCCGCAAGTACGGCTTTAAAGTACACCCGAAGGGAATCGAACCCTTATCTGAGGTACCGGAAACCTCCATTCTATCCATTGAACTACAGGTGCTTATACAAATTTATCAGGCTAGAAAAAACGCTTCATCCGCTTAAATAAAGAAGCCATTCTTTCTAAATGTGAGGACAAAAGTATAAAAAATCTTCTCATCTTCCTAATGATTCTTCTTTTTTTATAGTTCTTAAGGCACTTCCCCATGTTAAGACATTGTTATTTTGAAATGCTTTAGAGCATTTACTTTATCAAATTGACAATCTTTTAGAGAATATCCATTACATATATCAATTTTATTCCTATCTTTGCCGACAATTAACATTTAACAAACCTATGAGTTACTTGATAAAACCTAAGAACTATAATCCGCTACTCGACCTCAAACAGACCGAGCTGGGAATCAAGCAAATAAAAGAGTTCTTCCAATTAAACTTGTCATCCGAGCTACGCCTTAGACGTGTGACTGCCCCCCTTTTCGTATTGAAAGGAATGGGTATCAATGACGATTTGAACGGAATAGAACGACCCGTTTCTTTCCCTATTAAAGATCTGGGCGATGCACAAGCCGAAGTGGTTCATTCATTGGCTAAATGGAAAAGGTTGACCTTAGCTGACTATCATATCGAACCCGGATATGGTATTTATACGGATATGAACGCAATCCGTTCAGACGAGGAACTGGGCAACCTGCATTCTCTCTACGTAGACCAGTGGGACTGGGAACGTGTCATCACCAATGAAGACCGGAACGTAAACTTCCTGAAAGAGATCGTCAACCGTATTTATGCGGCTATGATCCGTACAGAATATATGGTATACGAAATGTATCCGCAAATCAAGCCGTGCCTGCCACAAAAGCTACATTTCATCCATTCAGAAGAATTGCGCCAACTTTATCCGGATCTGGAACCCAAATGTCGCGAACATGCCATCTGTCAGAAATACGGAGCTGTGTTTATCATAGGCATAGGCTGCAAACTTAGCGACGGCAAGAAACACGACGGACGCGCACCGGACTATGACGACTACACAACCAAAGGATTGAACGACTTACCCGGACTAAACGGCGACCTCCTTCTGTGGGACAATGTACTGCAACGCTCCATCGAATTGTCATCTATGGGAATCCGTGTTGACAAAGAAGCCTTGCAACGTCAGTTGAAAGAAGAAAAAGAAGAAAAAAGACTGGAACTTTATTTCCACAAGCGATTGATGAATGACACCCTTCCACTATCTATCGGAGGAGGTATCGGACAATCCCGCTTGTGTATGTTCTACCTTCGCAAAGCTCACATTGGAGAGATACAAGCCAGCATCTGGCCCGAAGATATGCGCAAAGAATGTGAAGAACTTGATATACACCTTATATAACAAACTATGAACGTACAAATTGAAGAAAGCTGGAAAGCACATTTAAAACCCGAATTCGACAAAGACTACTTTCGCACACTGACCGATTTCGTCAAAAGCGAATATAGCCAGTATCAGATCTTCCCTCCGGGAAAACTGATCTTCAATGCTTTCAACCTTTGTCCTTTCGACAAAGTGAAAGTTGTAATTATAGGACAAGATCCTTACCATGGACCGGGACAAGCGCATGGTCTCTGTTTCTCTGTAAACGACGGAGTGCCTTTTCCCCCTTCATTAGTGAATATATTCAAAGAAATCAAAGCCGACATCGGCACAGATGCCCCTGCTACGGGAAATCTGACTCGCTGGGCAGAACAGGGAGTATTGTTGCTCAACGCTACGCTGACCGTACGTGCTCACCAAGCTGGTTCACACCAGAACCGTGGCTGGGAAACATTTACTGATGCTGCAATCCGTGCCCTGGCAGAAGAAAAAGAAAACCTGGTATTTATCCTGTGGGGATCATACGCTCAAAAGAAAGGAGCGTTTATCGACCGCAACAAACACTTGGTACTCACTTCCGCCCATCCCTCTCCTCTTTCTGCTTACAACGGCTTCTTCGGAAACAAACATTTCAGCCGTACAAACGACTACCTGAAAACCCATGGAAAAACAGAAATCGCATGGTAGTTGGAGAAGTTGAGAATGGAGAGTTGAGAGTTAAGAATAAAGAGTAAAGAGTAAAAAAAATGGCTGCACTATTCGTCGAATGATAGCGCAGCCATTTTTCTTTTCTATATTGTAGCAAAACAATTACACGTCCGAATTTCCACTCTCAACTCTCCACTCTCAACTTATCCTAGTACCACTGAATGTTACTTTGCGTTTGGCTTCTCTGCTCATACTTCAAGTCTTGCAGGATGCTTGCATTCGCACGGATGGTAACATTGTAATATTTCCAGCGTCCGAAAGGAGAAAGACTGGCGGACAGGTTGAAACAGTGCAAGTCACGGGAGATTGTACAAGAAGTCTGCGTAATCTCTTTTGCCTGAAAATCATAGCCCGAGTTGAACGAGAGCGACCAGTTATTAGAAATCTTTATATTTCCGTTTGCATTGATGTTATGCGTATACGTATAAGGATATCGCATGGAATAACGGTTAATAGGCTTAGACCTATCTTCACGGATATTAAACGAATAGCTAAGGCTTAACGACCAAGGCATCTTAAACACCTGATAACCATCCGGGTCTGCCTGTGCTTTCTCTACTTTCTTAGGTGTAGTACCATCTCCTTCCGTTCCGTCAGATTCTTCATCGTCACTATCCTCCGACTTCTTATCTTTTCCTTTTTCATCCTCCTCTTTCGGACCGAACCATTTCTTCCATGTGTCATTATTAAAGGTATAGTTGAAAGAAGAACCATATCCTTGGAAACGCCCAAAACGACCATACGACCATTCTGTACGGTTACTGGTCACTACATTACCGCTTTTATCGAATGTATAAGCATACGTAGCGAATTGGGCATTCATATTGAAAGTATAATTCTTGGTCAGTTTCAGACGGAGGTTCATACTTAAGTCACTCCACGGTCTTTCCTTTGCCGCCATATTATAGGACATATTGGCACTCAAATCATCAATAAGGCTAACTTTCTTGACTGTATCATTCTTTGCGTCATAATACTTCATCTCCAAGTTATTAGCTATCGAGAAACTAACCGTTCCCGACCCCTCACGAGAAGGCACGCCATAAGGCTGATTGGTAAAAGGAGAATAATATTGTGTATTACCATTATAATCGGTATATTCTTCCCAGTACTTGCCAAATCCCGGAGCACCACTCAAACTCACCTGCGGTGTGAATACGTGACGAATCTGTATCTCCTTCTTCTTCGCAAAGATCGGTTTATACATACCATACAATTTCGTACTTAGAGCCAAACTAGCCGAGTAATTGGATACACGATAAAAGCCGTTAAGAGAATCGCCCGGCAATGATTCCAGCCTGTGAGTATCTTCGTTATAATGCTGATTGATTTTACGGGTGTACCATCGTTCTGTATAATTCACAGAAGGATTGACCTGCAAATATTTGAACAGCGTAAAAGTAGCACTGATAGGAATGTTATGGTTCATCGCATTCTCCCATGAGCTTAGTCCGGCTTTGAACAAATGGTCATCTTTAGTACGGATACTGTTTGTCAGACGTCCCGTATAACCAATGGAAATCTTCTCGTACCAACGTTCGGCTCCTGCCGCTTTCTTGCGCTTGAACGGAAACAGACGGCTCAACGTAATATTCAAGTCAGGCAAAGTGACCGCAATAGAAGAGTCACGCATTGTCTGTGCGATATTGGTAGTTCCGGATAAGGTCAGACCGATATCGGGAAAACTACGAGAATAACTAATACTTGATGTTTTGGTATTTTGAGTCAACAACTGCGAATTATAAAGGTTGTTGATATTAGAACGTTCATAACTACTGGTCGAGAAGTTCACACTGGCAGAGAATGTAGTGTTCGGACTGGCTTTAGCATCCTGTCGATGGTTCCATACCACCTTAAAGTCCTTAGCAACTGTATAGTCCGGCATCCCTTTATCTCCAGTCTTGGTGACCTGATAGTCCGCTTGCAGCGTACCGGAATATTTATAGCGTTTATTATAGTTTGTCAATCCAGACAATCTCCATGAACCTTTCGTGAAGATATCTCCCGTTATTTTCAAGTCCATGATATCACTCATGGCAAAGTAATATCCTCCTTCTGCCAAACCGAAACCACGACTGGAGTCATCCATATAAGTCGGCATAATGAAACCGGAAGAGTAACTGCTGGAGAATGGGAAGAAGAAGAACGGCACAGCCAACGGCAGAGGCACATCTTCCACAACCAGATAGGCAGGTCCTGTCACTACATTCTTTTTAGGGCGCACCTTAGCTCTCGTCAGCTGCATATAGAAGTGGGGATGATCGTGATGATCGCAGGTTGTATAACGCCCATGCTCCATGAAAATTTCATCATTGGCCCCTTTCTTCGCCTTGCTTCCGGTCACATATCCTTCTCCCTGCTGGGTGACGATATCAGTAATTCCCGCTTTCTTGGTTTTGAAGTTATATCGGATTGTTTCCGTATCATACGAGGTATCACCTTCTTTAAATACCGGTTTACCTTTTTCCACTCCGGTAGTATCCTTGATACCATAAGCATGCACAGTACTACTATCCAGATTCATCGAAATAACTTCCGCAGCCAGTTCGATGTTCTGATAATTCACTTTTCCGCTACCATAAAGTGTAGCGGCTCCTCCCAAAGTAAAGACAGTGGAGTCGTTGGATTCATAAACAACCGGTGCATCGAGTGGTTGTTTCTTCTTTACCGGTGCGATGGAATCAATACGTACCGTTACCGTATCTGCTTTCAACGAATCATTTCCCTGAAGGGAATCCGTTTGTGCGGTATTGGAGGCAATCATTCCTCTTCTTCGACGCTGAGACGTAGCCTCATCGGGAAGCATCAGTAAGACAATCAGCAGTATGAATGATATAAGTATTTTTGCTTTCAATGGCGCCATTAACTAATAGTTTACGCTTGAAGTGGCAAAAGTACACAATCTTCACCAAATATGAGTTAGAATCTTCGTTATTTAATTATTTTTTAGTGCTATAAAAAGAGAGAACACCATCTATCAAAGCGGCTTAGGCCTTCTTCACCATATTTTGCAATACTTTGCCGCGCTTTTTCCACAGTTTTCTCTTCATCCAGATGGGTTTTAGAAAAGAATTTATCCGCAAAGCAAATCAATTGCTCTTCCAGGGTAATGGGCAGCATCTCACGATGAGGAACGGGGAGCTGCTGGGCAATGATATCTTCCAACGAGAGTCCGGCTCCCGTATGGCGTTCGCACACCAATGCGTGTTGGGGGAAACCTTCCGCCCGCAAGATTTCAGCTCCCAAATATCCGTGGGCGATATAAGGATGAGTGCCAAAGCACTGAATGGTGGGAGCATCGGTCTGAAAAATTCCAATATCATGCAACAGAGCAGCTTCTTTTACAAAACTCCGGTTTAAACGCAATTCGGGATGAGCATCCAGCATTTTCATTGCTTTTCCGGACACGGCCAAACTATGTATTACTAAGATTTGTCTCTGCTGGGTATTCTCCGGATAATACTTATCAATGATTTCGTATGGATTCATGTGCTTTATTTTTTGCTCTCTTGATGAGAAATTAATATTTTTGTGCAATATTACAAAAAAATTACCGATATGCAAACTAGAGTTTCCTTCATTCTTATATTTTTGTTCATTATGTTGTTGCCAATGCGTGTAAACAGTCAAATTGTCACGGGAGCAGAACAGATGGATCAATATCTGCCGTTGCTGAAAGGAAAACGCATCGGAATGGTGGTCAATCACACTTCTGTTGTGGGAAGAAAGCAGGTTCATCTTCTCGATACCTTATTAAAGAGAGAGGTCCGGGTAGTCAAAGTATTTGCTCCCGAGCATGGTTTCCGTGGTAACGCAGATGCGGGTGAAACGGTGAAAGACGGAAAAGATTCCCACACCGGCATTCCTATCGTATCGCTTTATGGTGACAACAAAAAGCCGTCTGCCGCCCAACTAAAAGATGTCGATGTGATTGTATTCGACATTCAGGATGTAGGGGCACGCTTTTATACCTATATAAGCACGATGTATTATGTGATGGAAGCTTGCGCAGAGAACAAGAAAGAAATGGTTGTACTGGATCGCCCCAATCCGTGCGATTATGTGGATGGTCCGATACTCAAACCTGCCTACCGGAGTTTTGTCGGCATGTTACCCCTTCCGGTTCTCCACGGATGTACCATCGGCGAACTGGCACAGATGATAAACGGGGAAGGATGGATTGCCAACAAGAAAAATCCTTGTTCATTAAAGGTAATTCCAATGACCGGATGGAAACACGGAGCACCTTATTCACTTCCCATCAAACCGTCGCCCAACCTCCCGAACGACCAGTCTATCCGATTGTATGCCTCACTTTGTCCTTTTGAAGCCACCCGCGTCAGCGTGGGACGGGGGACAACTTTTCCTTTCCAAGTATTGGGCGCACCTAATAAGAAATACGGAAGTTTCACTTTTACTCCCCGCTCCTTACCCGGTTTTGACAAAAATCCGATGCACAAAGGTATCACCTGTTATGGGGAAGACCTCCGGAATGTAACCAATGTGAACGGATTTACACTCCGCTACTTCTTGGACTTTTATCGCTTATCCGGCGAAAAAGCAGCTTTCTTCTCCCGTGCCCGATGGTTTGATTTGCTGATGGGAACTGACAGCGTACGCAAAGCTATCCTCAAAGGAGAATCGGAAGAGGCTATCCGGAATAGTTGGCAAAAGGAATTACAGGATTACAAGGAGATTAGAAAAAAATATCTTCTCTATGAGTAAAAAAACTAGTATCATACTCTCATTCATTTTCATAAACCACTTATAATTAAAAGAATAAGTATGATAGATAACTATTATTTCCGGTATCTATCATACTTAGACCATCAAAAACGAGGTATCTATCATACTTGATCAATCCACGCTCTCTCCTGAAGTTTCATTTTTTTCCCGTTCATCACCAACTTGCAATGCACTTTTTGCATTAAGTGGAGATATAACAGGGCGTTTTAGCTGACTTTCCAATTGCTTGCGAGCAACTCTTGCCACATTTCCTCCATCTTTTGCCACTTCGGCATTTTCAGCAAAACCGGATGGGTTTCTCTCTTTGGACAAATCCGTAGTAGCCGTTTCAGCAAGCATATTAAGGATCAGTTCAGTGTTCGTCATATTGTCACGGAGATTTTCTTTCTTCAATCCTTTAAACTGCTTATATTCTTTTGCCGACTTTTCAGCCCATGTCTGATAAATTATATCCGTTAATGCAGCAAACTGAACGCCCTCTTGCATCCCATTTCTTTTCCATTCGTCAGTTAGTTCCTTCCGTACTTCAATTGATTTCAATCGTTGATTAATCCAATTGTCCGAGTAACCTAAAGATTTATATTCCATCATCGCCCGATTTATAGTCAGTTCGGGGTCCTGCATTTCATCCAGACGCTCTTTGGCGACTTGAGCCATCCACATCTTAAAGGGTTCCGCTTTGGGCGAGGGAATAGACTGAATTAGACGGAAAAGCTGTTGGGTTGTAGCTACATCTGTCTTATACAGTTTGCCGTCAGAAGAAGGTAATTTCAGTTGGTGACAACTTGTCACCAACTCACTGCCTTCTGCTTTAAGACGCTGTTTCAACTTATTCCAATACTTGCGCCCATCAACACTTTCTGTTAGCACGCTTACCACATCCACAATGGAAAAATACCATTCCTCCTTTTGGTCATCCCAAACAGCACGGATCTTTTTATCTTCAAATACTTTTATAGCATCTTTTTTAGTCATAGCATTATATATATATGATGTAAACAATTAATAAATAACAAATTCTATTCTACCTCCAAAGGTACAACATGATAATACGTACCATACGTTTTCCGTTTAGATTTCACTCCGAGCCGCTGCAAGATACGCCCGAAATAAGACGCCTGCCTGGCGGAAAACGTCATTTTACTTGCTTTCTGAATCCGCCGCAGAATGTCAATAGCCAGTAACCATTCCCCTTCTTCCTCTTCTTCCGCCCTACGATAATAAACCATAAATAATTGTTCGATGGCAGGAGATTGTTCAAACTCCCGGTTGTTTTCCGTCATGATAGCCTCTTCTTCGGAGTCAAACCAATAACGTTCGTTGTGATAAAGCAACTCCAACGCCTGTGCATAAAGCTGTTCATAATCAATAGGACGCGACACATCTATAGCTCCCGTCATGTAAATACCGATGAAACGACGGCTACCGGAAGTATCCGTCAACAAATCCCGATGATTGCTCGTGGCAATGAACGATGCATACCGGCGAAGCTCTTCCACCGCCGAAGCATTCGGACGACGTGTGTTCACCACCGGCTTTTGCAGAATATGTTTCAGAAAAGCCTGCTGGGTAGGACTAATCTGATCGAATTCATCCATATTGATAAGCAGAAAGCGATTCAGATACAACTCCGCGTCCCGTTTCCGACTGAAATCAATGCTATCCGTATAGTACGCCTGTAAAGCAGGAGGAAGAAGCATTCTGCAAAAAGTCGATTTCCGATATGCCTGTGGGCCAATCAGCAAAGGTGACGTACTGTTGGCGTGTTTCTTATCCATTCCCCTCCAATGGGCAACCATATTCAAAAACCACCGACGGAACAACGGCGCCCAATGTGGATTATCACAGGGAACACGGTTGGCCAGTTCCAAAATCCGGTCTTTACCATCCCAGTGAGGCAGATGATACAAAAAATTCTCCACAGGCTGATAAACAGGCACATGATCAGAATCCAAATAGCGGATTACGTCCCTATCCCACATTTTCACCCCTTCATACATGGCATTCATCGTGATACTCGCCAGCACCCGCTTGTCCACCGGACGAAAATAGAAATTAAAACTATTCCGTTCGCGATATTCCACTTCCGTGGTCAGCGTATTGTATCGAAATTCATAACGGCGCTTCATAAATTCGTCCATCTGCATGGCGAAAAGCTGTTCGGCCGTCAGACTGCTCTTCTTGCCGAATCCCTTGGCGGAACGGTAGACACTTTTCACAGTTTCGCGAATCAGTAACTCGTCCGAAGGGAGCCGGTAGTGCGCCTTTGTCCACCGCACAGTATCTTCTTCGGGGATACCTGCCCGAAAGCAATGCTCCGCCAAACACACTAGTAGCGGTTGCAGATCGTCTCCTTCCCGGTATCCGTCCAGTTCTTCGAGCGCCCTGTTGAATGCAGCGGAGAAAAGCACCGACAATGCTTCATAATTTTCATATCCGGGCGCCATTCGCTGCAAAGGAGAATCAGTTTCCCGCGTTCGTTTGATAAAAGTCGTTTCGGACGGAAGACTGACGGGCTGCTTCATATAAATGGGCATTGCTTTCGGATTGAAATAAAGTTCAGGATCATACGTCAGCCTGCAATATTGTTCGAGCGACGGTTCTTTCAGTTCGATATCAAAAGGCAGTTGTGGCTGATAATATTTCACAGCCGTCTGATAAGCATGCGCGTGAAAAAGTTCCGCTTGCTCGCGTAAAGTCGGCAAGCGGTCGTCCGGATAGGTGAACCGCACCCATATCTTTACTGATTTGCCGGAAGATCCGGTAAAAGCAAGGTATGTTTGCGGAAGCTCTTTGACCAGTTCTTTTATTTCGTCGGCTTCCGCCCTCCCCGAAAGGTTATTGACTTCCATCATCACTATGCCGTTATATTCATTCAGGGTCATTACCCCTTCTTTACGGACAAAAGCTGCGGCAGGCATCACTTTGGGAACTTTACGCACCTCTTCAATCGAATTTCCCGGAAGAGTATACCGCAAGACTTCCCTCATCTTTGAGACGGGCTGCGCCTTGACTTCCGTTTTCATCTGCTCCAAAAGGAGCTCCATTTTCAACGTCCGTAAGGTTTTTACCTTGCCATCGTCTCTGACTAATGTTATTTTCATCTTTTTTTATTATTATTTCCAGTAAAAGGAAAGCTGCACTACAGCCATACAAAGATACAACATGCTCTTCGTCCAAACAAATTTCACTGCTTTTATTTGCCACGCCACACGACTTTATTTTATAGAAATAATGCTTACTAAATTTGCGAATAAAGGCAGGATGATGTATCTTTGCAGGCAGTAAGACTTCAGCCCGCATAAGTGTGCCGTACAGCCCACCTATGCGGGCTGTATAGTTTACATCTGTGGGCTCTACAGCCCACGAATGTGTGCCCAAGAAAAGCTACTGATTCCAGTTGATTATCTAGGCTGCAATTGTAGGTTATCTTACTGCAAAACAACCATTAAAATGCCTTTTAAAAGGTATTTTAGCCACATTAACCCATAATAGAAAAGACATGTACGCAAAGTATGATTTTCGCAAAAAACCGTCTTCGAAAGAAGACGAAGACGAACAGCCGTTGTACCCCCGCATCGTATCGAACGGGACCATCGACTTTCAACAAATTGTAAAAGAGATCGCTCAAGCTTCCAGCTTTACGCCGGCAGATATTGAAGGAGTCCAGCTGGCTATTGAAAATAAAATATCCGAATATTTAGTCAGCGGACATCACGTCCAGTTGGGGAACCTAGGATATTTTTCAGCCAAGCTGAAAGCACGTCCGGTGATGGATGCCAAAGAGATACATGCGCAGTCCATTTATTTCGATAATGTAAATTTTCGTCCATCATCTTCTTTCCGAAAGAAGGTTCGCGGATTTGTAGAAAAAGCGAAGTCGGGATTTGCACATTCCGCCGAAGTTCCGGTGGAAGAGCGTCGGCGCAGGTTGGAGAGGTTTCTGGATGAACGACCGATGATACGACGCAAAGAGTATACGCAACTGACGGGACTACTAAAGAACAAAGCGCTGAATGAATTGAACGGTTGGGTAAAGGAAGGAGTACTTGACACCATTGGAAGCGGCAGTCATAAAATTTATGTGCGAGCCAACACAAAGAAGGAGTAAACAGCAAAAAAAACAGTGAAACGGGAATGATAGATACCCATATTTCATAAAGAAAGTATGATAGATACCGGATTTTAAAAGCGTCTATCATACTTATTCATCAGATAATAAACATGTTAGCAAAAAGAATGAGAGTTATGATAGTTATTTTCTACTCTAAGAACAATCAGTTAATATATTTCACCTGAATATTTTCATAGAAAAATGGTTATCCACTCCTTTATTCTAACTATTTTTGCATAGATAACCGAACATAAAAAAGTGAAATGAATATCGAAGAATTTAGAGAATACTGCCTGTCTTTTAAGGGAGTCCATGAGAAGATGCCGTTTCCCAATGTGCCCGACAAATATAGCCGTGACATTCTATGCTTTTATGCAGCGGACAAATGGTTCTGTTTCGTTAACATTGAGATTTCCGATTTTTGTTGTATCAAATGCAACCCTGACGAATCCGGAGAACTGCAAACTGAATATACCGGCATAAGACCGGGATGGCACATGAATAAGAAATATTGGATCAGTGTTTATTTCAATCAAGACGTATCTGATGATAAGATCAAAGAGCTTGTAAGCAACTCCTACGATATTGTAGTTAAAAGTTCGACAAAGAAAGAACGGGAAATGTTATCACTGAAAGTTTAATGCGATATAGCTAACTTATTATCAAGATTACCATTCAGCTCATTTCAGTCTTAATATGAAAAATCTGAATCTCTATAAAGATAGTCATAAATTATAGGGAACTTTTCTTGAGATATCTTTCTAAATCCGGCCTTTTCATAAAACCGATATACTCTGTCTGTATTCCTTGGTGTATCAAGGATTATTTCTCTGAAATTGTGTTTTTGTGCAAAATCTAAGAAAATGGCATATAACTGCCGACCCAAATTATGAGGAAAACTTCTATAAGGTTCATAAACAAAAAACTTTTTTAAAATAACCACTCCATTCCCTGCATTCATTAAACCGATGGTTCCTACAACCTTCCCACTTTCCTTTGCCACCCAAAAATTCCCTCCGCCATCAATATACTTTTCTTTGATGTGAAGTAATTCCGGCTGGTCATCTACCGTTACCAACGGACGAGTGCCATCGTTCTGGCAATGAAGGACAAGTGCTATAATCTCTTCTTCATCGGACTAGACGTATTCTTCTATTTCTACCATGCTTATACGTGTTTGAAGTTACTATTATTTTAATTCAATTTCAGCATCATAAATTTTTCATAAATAATAATACACTGAAAATCAATAATATTATCTATATCAAAAATTGATATAAAACAAATATGCAACAAACAATTAAGGAAACACTGTCTTTATGATAGAACAATAAGAACTCAAAAGAACATTATTTTGTGATAGTGAATAATCTATATAGATGGCGACACATCCCACAGACTACTAAAAACGAACAAGATAAAAGGGACTATGCGCAATGCTTATAGTCGATTTCCACTGTTATGCCCCCGAGTGTAAAAACTTGGTATAACACAACAAATACTTGCCGAGAAAATGAGTTATACTCAACAGTCTATAGTGCCGAAAAGGATGGGTAGGAAGTCAAGCCAATTGTGGAAGGAATACGAAACGTACCGCCACAACACATGGGAGAGACACCGCAGATACGCAGTCCGGTGGTAACAAGTACGGAGTCGATGCTACCTCTTTTCAAAATGTAACATCACACTGCTTATGCTAGAACGCAAGAAAAAAGAAAATCCAAAGGGTTTGCTTCATTAACATTATTGATTAGGAAGGCGAGGTGAATTAGATAACAGTTCTTGCATATCCTTACTACAAAAGATTAGTGTAATTCTGTGTGGTGAAGACTCCCGAAAGTTTTCGCAATACCTCCATTCTTTTGTAAATTTGTAAAAATTATGAATGTGCAAAAATACGACTGTCTATTGACGACACCCAATCATTACAATATAGAGAGGGAACAAATTCATTTAACAAGAAAACAAACTGATAAAGAAACAAACGACTCAAAATCCACTTCTAAATGAATCAACACAAGTAGCTCTCTCAACTAAGTTTTTTTTATATCATTATACATTAAATTCAGGAATAAAGTTTGTCCTATAAATAAATAAACCTATTTTTGCCACTTATGAAATCTAATCATGAAATATAGAGTTGCGCAAAAAGATGATGAATAAACAAGAAAAATTCGAGCAGATATTCTATGAAATATTCCCAAAGGTAAAAGCCTTTGCCTGGAAAATATTGCAATCAGAAGAAGATGCGGAAGACATTGCTCAAGATGTCTTTGCCAAACTATGGAATACTCCCGAAACATGGGAAGACAAAGAAACATGGCATAACTATATATATACCATGACACGAAACCACATATTCAACTTCCTCAAACATAAAGCCGTCGAACAAAAATACCAGCAGCAATCCGAACCCGAAGACTACAATTATTATAGTACCGATGACATCCATGACCAGCTATATGTCAAAGAACTGCAACTACTCATTAAACTTACTATAGACCGCATGCCCGAGCAAAGGCGAAAAGTATTCCTCATGAGCCGACAAGAAGATATGTCCCACACAGAAATTGCCGAACGGTTGGGAATCTCAATACGTACAGTAGAGCGTCACATTTATTTAGCGTTGGGAGAACTGAAAGAAGTCCTCTACTTATTTTTTTTCATATTTACCATTGAGTAGTCAATCTGTTTCAGTTGTGTTTATAAAGTAAACGCATCCCGCTGCTCCTTAACCGACATAAGTTAAGGCACCGATGCAGTAATCACCTTTTAAACCTAAGAAACAATAGTAATGAAAACTCTGAGACTCACTTATCAATTGATCGCAATCCCTGCGGCCTTCTCACTTAGTACCTGCCACACACAATCCAGCCAGCAGCAACCTACTCCACCGAATATCATCTATATATTGGCAGACGACATGGGATATGGCGATATCAATGCATTTAATCCACACTCGCAGATTCCCACTCCAACATTAGATTCGATGGCATCCGCAGGAATTATGTTCACCGATGCCCATAGCAACTCTTCAGTCAGCACTCCCACACGTTACGGCACGCTAACCGGAAGATACGCTTTTCGTTCTTCACTTAAAAAAGGAGTCTTGACCGGCTATTCTTCCCCCCTGATTGAAAAAGGACGCGAAACAATTGCGTCATTCCTCAGCAACCAAGGCTACCAGACCGCCTGCATCGGGAAATGGCATCTCGGGCTCGACTGGGTAAAAAAGGATGCCAAGAAACCCCTCTTTACCGGCAACGAGTGGAATGTAGAGAACACGGACAATGTAGATTACACCGCTTATATAAGCGGAGGTCCCACAGACTGTGGCTTCGGCTATAGCTGCATCCTGCCCGCATCACTGGATATGCCCCCATACATATATATAGAAGACGGAAAAGTGACAGCTCCCGTAAACGGATATACGGAAGACTATCTCGAAAAAAAAGTAAGAGGTGCCCGCTATCGACATGGCGACGTGGCAGACGACTTCAATCATCAAGAATGCCTCTCCTACTTCACCCAAAAGTCAGAAGAATACATAGCCCGTGCCTCCAGGCAAGACACTCCCTATTTCCTCTATCTCGCACTGACAGCCCCCCACGCCCCATGGTTGCCGGGAGAAGAATTCAAAGGACGCTCCACTGCCGGAGCTTACGGCGACTTTGTCTGTATGATAGACGAAACCGTACGCCGCATATACACAGCCGTAGAACGTGGCGGAAAGGCAGCCAACACATTAGTCATATTTACCTCGGACAACGGATCTATGTGGCTGGAAGAAGACATCGCACAAACCGGACATCGGGCAAACGGTGCGTGGAACGGTGCCAAGTCCGACCTATGGGAAGGTGGGCACCGAATACCACTACTCGCGACATGGCCCAATGTAATCATACCCGGAAGCCATTCAGGACATCTGATATGCTCCACCGATTTGTTCGCTACACTTGCCGACATGCTGGGAACAACATTGCCCCCTCACACGGCCGAAGACAGTTTCAGTTTCTGGCACGAACTATCAGGCAAAAAAACAAAAAAAGAAAGCAAGGAACGGCAATCAATGGTGTATCATTCCGTAAACGGTTTCTTCGCCCTGCGTAAAAACGAATGGGTATTTGTTGACTGCAAAGGTTCCGGCGGTTGGACATTACCTGAAGAAACAGCCAAAAAGCTGCCTGACACACAATTATACAACCTGAAAAATGATACCACCCAACTCCAAAATGTATTGATCTCTCACCCGGAAATAGCCTGGGAAATGAAAAGGGAACTGGAAGCCATTAAAACGAAAGGCTGAAAAATCACCTTGATGCATATTACCCAAAATTCAATCATCCTATAATATCATGAAAACAAATTCCCAATTATTGTTATTACTATCTCCTTTTTGTACATTCCACATAAGCATGGCACAAGATGCCTCTAAACCGAACATAATACTTATTATGGCCGACGACCTGGGATGGGGAGATGTAGGCTTCAACGGTAACACCCGTATCCAAACTCCTTGTCTGGACAGGCTATCTTCCGAAGGAGTGATATTCGATCAATTCTATTCCTCTGCCCCCCTTTCATCACCTACCCGTGCCAGTGTCCTGACCGGTAGAAACGCTTACCGAATGGGGGTGTTTGCTCCCAATGTAGGTATCCTGCGTCCGGAAGAGAAAACTTTGCCCAAGTTATTGAAAGAAAAAGGATATACGACAGGACATTTCGGTAAATGGCATTTAGGTACGCTTACCTACAAAGAAGTAGATGCCAACCGGGGACGGCCGGAAAATAAACATCTGTTCAATCCGCCATCCGAGCATGGATACGATGATGCTTTCGTGACGGAATCCAAAGTTCCCACCTTCGATCCGATGTCGGCACCCGTATCCAACAACGGACGTTTTTGGGATTATCTGCCGGAATATGAAGAACGGAAAACGTATGGAACATACTATTGGGACATCAACGGGAACAAAGTTACGGAAGAACTTCGGGGTGATGACAGCAGAATTGTCATAGACCGGACACTTCCTTTTATCGATCGTTCACTGAAACAAGGAAAACCTTTTCTGGCTACAATCTGGTTTCATACTCCACATCTGCCTTGCGTGGCCGGTCCTGAGCATGCTGCGCTCTATAGCGATCTACCTTTGGAAGAAAGAAATTACTACGGCTGCATTACGGCAATGGACGAACAAATAGAACGCCTGGTAAACTTCCTGAAGCGGAAAGGCATCTATGAAAATACTGTTATTTTCTTCTGTAGCGACAATGGTCCCGAGCTGAACACTCCCGGAACAGCCGGTATCTTCAAAGGGAAAAAACGCTCCCTGTATGAAGGTGGCATCAGAGTTCCGGCATTTATGGTTGGAGGAAAAGGGAAATTACCTGGACATATCACACAACCTTGCAGCACATCCGATTATCTGCCCACCATCTTAGAAATGACCGGGCTATCTCAACAAGGTCTATACGAACTGGACGGAGAATCATTCCTGCCTTTCCTTTCCTCAGAAAAAGCCATGCGGAAAAAGCCTCTTGTCTTCTGTTCGGGCACACAAGGAGCAGTTGTTACCTACGATTATAAATTATATTATAATAAAGGGAAGTTTGAACTGTACAAACTGCCGCAGGATCCGTCCGAACAAAATGACATCAGCGCATCTCATCCGGATGAAGTTAAAAAACTCTCTGGCTATTTACATCAGCAAATGTCTGCCTACCGCAATTCATTTGAAGGAGAAGAATATGGCACTTCTTCAGTAGAACGAATGAAACAGAAGTGGGAAGGGATATTTGCAAAGTAAGATTTAGTAAGATAAATAGTAACAACAAACCGTTTTAAATTATTATGGAAAAGTATTTTTTACCCATGTTAACCCTATGTATGAGTAGTGGTTACCTTCATGCCTCCACCCCCAAAAACCGCATGAACATCGTATTAATAATGGCCGATGACTTTGGCTATGAATGCATTGGAGCCAATGGCGGCAATTATCAGACCCCGCATATCGACAAACTCGCCGAAGAAGGCATACGGTTTGAACATTGCCACTCCAACCCGCTCAGCACCCCGAGTCGAGTACAGTTAATGACGGGTAAGTACAATGTTCACAATTATGTAGCTTTCGGCAAACTAGACAGAGGAGAGGAGACTTTTGGCAACATTTTAAAAAATGCAGGATACGCAACGTGCATTGCCGGCAAATGGCAACTGGGCAAAGAGAAAGACTCACCCAAACATTTCGGTTTCGACACTTCCTGTCTGTGGCAACAGACTGTAAGCGCAGTGGATGAGCAAGGACACGACACCCGTTATGCCAACCCCGTCATGGATATAAACGGTGAAACCATCGAATACCCCCAAGGCACATTCGGTCCTGATATATCTTGCGATTTTGTATTGGATTTCATAAAAAGACACAAAGAATCGCCTTTCTTTGTATATTATCCGATGGCACTGACACATTGTCCCTTTGTCTCCACACCTGACTCCGAAGAATGGTCCCCCATGCGCTCCCCCACTTATAAAGGAAATGCCGTACACTTTCCAGACATGGTGGAATATACCGACAAGTTAGTAGGGCGCATCTTAAAGCAGCTGGATGAATTACAACTTCGAGATAACACACTGATCATATTCACCGGTGACAACGGGACGGACAGCCCAGTGATCTCCATGCTAAACGGAAAGCCATACCCCGGTGGCAAAGGAAAAACCATAGACTCCGGTACACACGTACCACTGATAGTATCTTGCCCGCAAGGTGAAAAAGGGAAAGTCAACAAAGAACTGATAGACTTCACTGACTTTCTGCCGACTTTGTGTGATGTCGCCGGGATTAATCGTCCAACAACCCCGGAAACCGATGGTAAAAGCTTCTATCCGCAACTGTACGGAAAGAAAACAGAAGCAAGAAAATGGATATACTGCTGGTATGCTCCCCGGCAGGTATATGATGAAAAAGCAACAGTCTTTGCACGCGACCGGAAATATAAACTATACCGGACCGGAGAATTCTATGACATAGAAAACGATTTCTATGAAAAATCACCTATCACAAAACCCAATATGACCGGAAAACAAAAGAAAATATTCAAGGCATTGCAGACAGTGATCAACAAATATGAAGACGCTGCGAAGAAAAAAAAATAAAATTTCAAAAAAAGCCATTTACCATTGAGTAGTTACTCCTGCCTAGTTGTCTTTTCTATATAAAAACAATAACAATGAAAGATTATATCAGACAAATCATTCGGATATTCACAAATTCTTCTTTGGATAAAACAACCAGAGAAGAAGTGCACCAATGGTTGGTAAGTCCCGAACATGCCGATGAAAAAGAGGCGGCATTGCATGAGCTATGGATAGAAACCGAAGGTCGTCCGAGCAAGAATATGCACGAATCATTGAAAGCCGTTTATCGCAAAGCGGGTGTAACCGCTTCTCAAAAAAGACAACGCTACTACCTGAAGTTCACGCGCTATGCAGCAGCCGTAACACTCTTGGTTCTGTCCGTATCTGCCACCTACTTTCTGACCAAAGCCGAATACTCAGAGATAGCTATGGTAGAAAATTACACCCGTGCCGGTGAGATGTTGTATATCGACTTGCCGGACGGAAGTAAAGTACAGACCAATTCAGGTACATTATTACTCTATCCTGAAAAATTCACAGGAAATACCCGCACGGTCTTTCTACTCGGAGAAGCTAATTTTAAGGTAAAGCCTAATCCGGAAAAGCCATTTATAGTCCGTTCCAACACACTATCAGTCACAGCTTTAGGAACAGAATTTAACGTAGCTGCCTATTCCGATAAAAATGAAATAGTAGCTACCCTGCTTGAAGGAAAAGTAAGGGTCGTATGTGGCATAGAAGGAGAAAAGTACATCCTGCATCCGGGTCAGCAAGTCTCTTATCTGAAAAATACAGGCGCAAGCTATCTGACGGATGCCAACGTGGAGGATGTCACTGCATGGCAGAGAGGTATGCTGGTTTTCCGAAGCGTCACGGTGAAAGACATGATGATCACATTGCAGAGAAAATACAATATTACAATCCAATATAACGAAGCCCGCTTCAACAACGACAAATACAATTTCCGCTTCTCCGAAAAAGCAACTATTCAGGAAGTGTTTGCCGTTATGAAAGAGGTTATCGGTGGATTTGAATATACTGTAGAAAACGATGTATATACCATTCAATAACAGAGAAACATTGTTTAACCTTTAAATAAACAGAAAGTATGAAAAAAAATATCCGGGAAAAGGTTGCCGCCTCATCCCGGATGTGAAATCTTAACTTTTAGTATTTACATAATACTACAACTAGGGAAAAAATTCTAATATCATGAGTTTAACACTAAAAACTTTACAAAGATATGAACATATATCGATTAAAAGCTAAAATTATAACTTTTTTTTGCTGTTTGCTGCTCTCACAGACAGTAGTTTTCGCCCAAAATGCGAAAAAAATATCCATTAAAAAAGAAAAAGTCTCTTTGAAAGAGGCATTGACCGAAATTGAAAAACAGACTAAAATGTCAGTTGCCTATAATGAATCACAATTAGGCGCCGATAAAACCATTTCACTGAATGTCGTTGACGCGACAATAGAAAAAGCCCTTGACCAAATATTGAAAGGTACAGGATTTGCTTATAAAATCCAGGGAGACCATATCATGATCGTACAAGAGCCTAAACAAGAGAAAAGAAAATCCAAGAAGATAACCGGACAGGTATTAGATGATCAAAATATGCCCCTGATTGGCGTGAACATCGTTGTAAAGGGGAAACCCGGTGTAGGTGCCATTACAAACATAGACGGAAATTTTACTCTGGAAGTGAATCAGGGAGATGCGATTGAGGTCTCATACATCGGCTATGCCCCACAAACGCTAAAAGTTACGGATAATAATATCTATAATATCCAATTGTCAGCAGACGCTGAACTATTGGAAGAAGTTGTTGTAACAGCGTTAGGTATCAAGCGTAAGTCAAAAGCATTGGGATATAACCTCACTGAAGTGAAATCTGATGAAATCACTACGGTAAAAGACGCGAACTTTGTAAACTCGCTGACCGGAAAAGTAGCCGGGCTACAAATTAATAGTAGTTCTTCGGGTATCGGAGGTTCTACCAAAGTAGTGATGCGCGGTGTGAAATCTATCAGTAAAAGCAACAACGTGTTGTACGTAGTTGACGGTGTTCCTTTGAATAATACAAATGGAGGCGATGTCGAAAAGAACCAAGGTTTTTATACTGCAGCTCCCAAAGGTGAAGGCATTGCCGACTTTAACCCGGAAGACATCGAGAGTATGTCAGTATTGACAGGTCCTGCGGCAGCGGCGCTTTACGGTAGTAATGCAGCCAATGGTGCAATCCTGATTACCACGAAGAAAGGAGCTGCCGGCAAACCTAAAATAACATTATCGCATAACACGGATTTTTCCAACCCATTCGTAACTCCGCGTTTCCAGAACACATACGGCAACAAACCGGGCGAATTTTCGAGCTGGGGAGACAAATTGGCAACCCCTTCTTCCTATGATCCTCTGAATTTCTTCCGTACAGGTTATAATACCACTACTGCCCTGTCCATTTCACTGGGTAATGAAAAGAACCAGACTTTCGCATCGGCATCTTCCACAACAGCCGAAGGTATCATTCCGAACAATAAATACCAGCGTTATAACTTTACAGTTCGTAATACCTCCAATTTCTTTAATGACAGAATGACATTGGACTTAGGTTTCAGCTACGTGATTCAGAAAGACCAGAACATGCTCTCGCAAGGACAATACTTTAACCCGATTGTTCCTCTCTACCTTTTTCCTCGCGGTGAAGACTTCACCCCCTATCGCATGTACGAACGTTATGACGAAGGCCGTCAGCTGATGACCCAACACTGGCCTTATGGTGAAATGGGCATGGCAATGCAGAATCCATACTGGATCATCAACCGCAATATGTTCAATAACGATCGGGATCGTTATATGGCAAATGCCGGATTGAAATATAAAGTGTTCGACTGGATGGATATCAGCGGACGTGTACGCATTGACAATGCCAACACCCGACATACAAAAAAACTTTATGCCAGCACAGATGCCAAATTTGCTCAAAGCAAAGGATATTATGGCGACCGTAAGGACGTAGACAAACAATTGTATGCTGACTTCCTGGTCAATATCAACAAACGTTTCAATGATTTCGACCTCACTGCCAATGTGGGTGCCAGCATCCAGGACGTAAGTATGGATTATGTAGGTGCGGAAGGTCAGTTAAGCATGATTCCCAACTTCTTCACTTTGCATAATGTAGATTTGGGGGCAAATAATTCGCGCATCAAACAGGATGGTTGGAAAGAACAAACCCAATCGGTATTTGCCAGTGCGGAACTGGGATGGAAAAGCATGATTTACCTGAGTGCTACAGCACGCAACGACTGGTCATCGGCTTTGGTCAACACACCCAACAGTTCTTTCTTCTACCCATCTGTAGGTCTTTCAGGAGTAATCACTGAAATGGTGAAGTTGCCGAAGTGGTTGACATTCTGGAAAATGAGAGCTTCTTATAGTTCCGTAGGTAATGCACCTTCACGTTATCTCACAATCCCGACTTTCGGCTACAGTTCGAGTGGAGAATTTGAGACCAACACCCACATGCCGGTACCAGAACTGCATCCAGAGCGGACCAAATCATTTGAAATAGGTACAAATGCCAAATTGTTTGACGGGCATGTTGGCCTCGACTTCACCTATTACAAATCAAATACATACAATCAGACATTTGAAGCCAAAGCTTCCGCTTCCTCCGGATACTCAACATTCTATATTCAAGCAGGTGATATAGCAAACTGGGGTATTGAAGCTATGGTATCTTACGAAAATAAATTCGGGGACCTGAACTGGAACTCACAGCTTACTTTCAGTATGAACCGTAATGAAATAAAAGAATTGGTACGTGATTACCCGGATCCACTTACGGGTGAATTACTCAACATTCCCAGTCTGGAAGTTTCCAAATTTGGAACATATCGGATGATACTGGAAGAAGGCGGCTCAATGGGCGATATATATGTAACCAGCCGTTTGCGCCAAGATGGTTCCGGATTTATTTATGTAGATCCCGATACCAACCAGCTCCAGACAGTAGAAGATTTACAGAAGGTAGGTAATGCCAATCCGGATTTTAACTTAGGTTTCCGCAACAACCTTTCCTGGAAAGGCTTTAACCTGGGCTTCTTGCTGACTGCCCGCATTGGTGGAGAAGTGATGTCAGCCACTCAGGCTATACTCGACAAATACGGAGTATCGGAAGCGTCAGCAATCGCACGTGACAATGGTGGCGTAACAGTCAACTTCGGTAAACTCGACCCACAGTATTTTTATGAATATATTGGCGGAGGTGATACCGGCATGTTATCTAACTATGTGTACAGTGCTACCAATGTACGCTTGCAAGAACTAACTTTAGGCTATAACTTACCGAAGAAATGGTTTAATGACAAATTGAATATGACAGTTTCCCTCATAGGACGCAATCTTTGGATGATTTACAACAAAGCCCCGTTCGATCCGGAAAGTATCGCATTTACAGGTACCTACTTCCAGGGATTGGATTACTTTATGCAACCCAGCTTGAGAAATGTCGGATTCAGTGTAAGAATGCAATTCTAAAAATAATACTATCATGAAGAACTATATATTAAATATTGGAAAAGGAATGATTTTTGCCGGAGCCATCTCCCTGGCATCCTGCACCGGATGGTTTGATAATGTCCCCCCTTACGAAGCCACCGAAGACATACTGGAAGGAGATAACGTGAAAGTCGGAGCTTTCTTCCCTCAATTGCAACGCAATGTGGTCTCTACGCATAACAATCAGTTTCAATTGTCGCAAAACTTGGTAGGAGATATCTATTCGGGGTACATGGCCATTCCCACCAATTTCAACAGCAATAAGAACAATGCCACCTACTTCTTCCAGGATAATTGGCTGAATAATCCGTTCGAAAAAGTATATACCCAGGCTATCGGCGCCTATATCGAAATTAAGAAAAGCGTAGATGGCGATGAAAACTCCCACATCTACCAATGGGCACAGATTCTTAAAATTGCTTCCATGCATCGCTTTACCGACATGTGGGGGCCTCTGCCTTACACCCAGGTAGGAAGCGGTTCGATGACCACTCCATACGACAGCCAAGAGACTGTTTATATGAAGTTCTTCGAAGAACTGGACAAAGCGGCTGAAGTCCTGACCAAGTTTACCGTGAACAATCCCGGTTCAAAACCTATGGCAGAGTACGATTTGGTCTATGGAGGCGATTACAGCAAATGGGTGAAATTTGCCAATTCACTACGTCTGCGTCTAGCAATGCGTCTAGCTTTCGTAAAGCCGGAAGTTGCAAAAGAACAAGCTGAAAAGGCTATATCTCATTCATTAGGGGTAATAACTTCAAATGATGATAACGCCGGGGTGAAAACGGTGGGAGCCAATGACGTAGTTAATCAACTATACACAATGTGGGCCAATTATAAAGACATTCGTATGGGAGCTTCCATTTGGTCTATACTGACAGGTTATGAAGACCCACGTTTGAGTAAAATGTTCACGCAAGGTACCCTGAATGAGACATCCGGTTACTTCGCTCTTCGAACAGGCCTCAACTTGGACAGCAATAAAGACTCGCGGCTAGGATACTCTTCCCCGAACATACAAAGTAACACTCCAATAATCTGGATAAATGCAGCCGAAGTTGCTTTTCTTAAAGCCGAAGGTGCTTTAAGAGGATGGAACATGGGAGGTGCTACTCCTCAAAGTGCTTATGAAGAAGGTATTCGCCTTTCTTTCAACGAATGGGGAGCAAGTGGTGCCAATGAGTATATGACGGATGAAGTGAAGAAAGCCGCTAACTATGTAGATCCTCTAAAGTCGTCCAATAACATAGGTGCTGTCAGTAACATAACCATTGGCTGGAAAGAGAATGATTCCAAGGACAAGAAGCTTGAACGTATTATCACCCAGAAATGGATTGCCACGTTCCCAAATGGTCAGGAAGCCTGGACGGAATTCCGCCGTACCGGTTATCCTAAATTATTCCCTGTAGCAGTCAATAATAGCAGTGGAACAGTTGATACGGATATTCAAATACGCAGACTGCCATTTGCCAAATCAGAATACACTTTAAATCCCCAAAACATACAAGAAGCCATTCAATTATTAGGTGGTCAGGACAACGGTGGCACCCGTTTATGGTGGGATATAGAAAATAAATCAATAAACTAAAAGTAAGTAAATCATATGAAAAATATATTGAAAACTATCGGATTAGTATTTGGCTTGGGATTGTTTATGCAAGCATGCGATGACTGGACCATGCCCGAAGCAAATATAATACAAAATCTGGATGGAACTCCCAAATCAGAAGAATACTACAGGAAATTAAGAGCTTATAAAAAGACGGACCACCAAATAGCTTTTGGGTGGTTCGGCTTTTGGAACGGAGGCACATCAACTTCTGCAAGAGGTTCATTGCGCAGTGCACCCGACAGTATGGATATCATATCTATATGGGGAGACAAATATAACTTAACTCAAAATCACATAGATGATATGAGATACGTACAGGAGGTATATGGAACAAGAATCACATTCACGCTTTTCTCTCACAATATGTCCAACTTATTCAAAGGAGGAGTATGTCCGTTTGAAAACAAGGCAGAAGATATTCCCGCAGCAGCAAAGGCATTATCCGATTCTATCTTCAAATATGGTTATGATGGGATAGATTTTGACCACGAATGTTCAGCCGGTGACCTCTTCTACAACAAGGATAACATGACTACGCTATTACGTGAAATGCGCAAAAATTTAGGTCCGGACAAACTAATTATGGTAGATGGACATATCAGTTACATTACGGAAGAAGGATGGCAATATGCTGATTATGCCGTATCTCAAGCATATAATACTTCTGCTCCTTCCAGACTCCAAAGCCGTTACAACGGAGTCAGTAAATATATAGGTCCGGAGCGCCTCATTGTAACCGAGAATTTTGAGTCCTATTGGAAAAATGGCGGTGTAACCTATACAGATGAAGAAGGTAATAAAATGCCCTCCTTATTGGGCATGGCCGGTTGGCATCCCGAAGAAGGACGTAAAGGAGGATGCGGAGCATACCATATGGAATATGAATATGCACACGATCCGGAATATAAGTTCATGCGACAGGCCATTCAAATAATGAATCCGGCCAATCCCAACAATTAAAAACTGAACAAATCATGAAAAATATAGCAAAAATAGGAATAATATTCATGGTTGCTCTTTTGGCAGCCTGCCAATCAGAATATGATGTGATAGAGAATGGGGTATTCCTGACCGATGCGCAGAAATCCCAATCAAAAAAAGTAACTATTGACGATACGGGAGCCAAAACTGTTATCTCTTCCCGTTTAGGTACCATGATGACAACGGACGTAACCGTTGAATACGGAACAGATGCAACGGCACTGCAAGCATATAATCAGAAAAACGGTACAGATTATCAGTTGTTGCCGGAAAAATTTTACAGTTTTTCGGAAAGTACGACAACAATCAAAGCTGGTGAAATCGGTTCATCACCGACAAACTTGATAATAAAACCTTTTGATGAAACTATCGACGCAACCAAAAAATATGCTATCCCCGTAGCTATAGTTAATGCAAACGGAGCCGAGAAACTATTGTCTTCATCTTCTTTAATAGTACTTTTGGATCAGATAATAGTAACTACAGTACCATATTTAGCCAATGGTAATGCTATTTCTATTGTTCCAGAATCTATGATAGAAGGGCTTTCATCATGGACATTAGAGTGGAATTTATGCATGGATGCATTTAACAGAAACAATGTGACTCAATGGACTATAAAGGGAGCCGACGGGAAAAACAATATTTATACTCGCTTCGGAGATGTTACCTGTGAACAAAACCAATTCCAGGCTAAAATAGGTTCTGGGAAACCACAAAGTATTACACGCTTTACGGCTAATAAATGGTATCATCTGGCATTAACTTACGATGGAACAAACATACGTTTCTATGTAGATGGGGTACTGGATTTTACAACTCCGCATGCTCTTCCGGGAGAAGTTTTCGAGATGAAAGAAATAGGCTTTGCAAATAGCGTAAATACTGCCTATACATTGAAGGGAAGTATTAGCGAACTTCGCGTATGGTCTGTAGCTCGCAGCCAAGCTGAAATCTCGAATAATATGTATGTTGTCTCACCTCAGACTCCGGGATTGGAAGTTTATTGGAAGTGTAATGAAGGAAGCGGAACCATAATCAAAGATTATTCCAGTCATCAAAGAGATGGCAAACTTGTGAAAGAAGCAACCTGGAAGACTGGTGTACGTTTTCCAGATGACGGAGAATGATTCTGATTCCAAATATCATCGATTATAATCAGCTTTTATAAGATAACGAGAGCGTTTCCTGAAATGAAACGCTCTCGTTACTAAAACCTAACTATTTTCCCGGAAACAACCCTATTTATATATGAAGAACATTTTAACAGACCATATAACGATAAAGTTGGGGTATTCTATTATCGGATTCAATTCTCTATTTTTTTTATCTGCCTGCAACCATACTTCCCGAAGAGAAGGAAAAGATGCGGAACGTTACAACATCGTCTACATCATGACTGATGACCATACCGCCCAAATGATGAGTTGTTATGACAAGCGCCACATCCACACCCCTAACCTCGACCGTATTGCGGCTGACGGTGTTCGTTTCACCTCCAGCTTTGTGGCTAATTCGCTAAGCGGTCCCAGCCGTGCGTGTATGCTCACCGGAAAACACAGCCATGCCAATGGTTTTACCGACAACACCACCTGCGTCTTCGACTCTTCACAACAAACTATGCCCAAACTCCTGAAAGCGGCAGGTTACGAAACCGCCATGATAGGCAAATGGCATCTCGAAAGTTTACCGACAGGATTTACCTTCTGGGAGATTCTACCAGGACAAGGAGACTATTACAATCCGGACTTCATCACCATGGACAACGATACCATACAAAAGAAAGGTTATCTGACAAATATCATCACAGATATGAGTATCGACTGGCTGGAGACGCAGAGAGACAAGAACAAGCCTTTCTGCCTGTTCATTCACCACAAAGCAGCCCACCGCAACTGGTTGCCGGAACTGAAATACCTGTCCGAATACGAAGACCAGACTTTTGAACTTCCCGAAAACTTTTACGACGATTACCATAACCGCACAGCCGCCGCCTCAGCCGAAATGAGCATCCTGAAACACATGGATATCATGTACGACACAAAAATGCTGAGCGAAAAAGACGATTCACGGCTGAAAGCAACTTATCTAAAGTTCATAAGCCGTATGACCGACGAAGAACGGGCACAATACGATGCCTTTTATTCTCCACTTATCCAAGAATTCTATAAAACCAAGCCGCAAGGAAAAGAACTGGCGGAATGGAAATATCAACGCTACATGCGCGACTATGCCAAGGTGATAAAATCCTTGGACGACAACGTAGGACGCGTACTGGACTATCTGGACGAAAAAGGCCTGTCGGACAACACCCTGGTGGTCTACACCAGCGACCAAGGATTCTATATGGGCGAGCACGGATG
This sequence comes from Bacteroides sp. MSK.20.12, assembly GCF_019052435.1. Lineage (NCBI taxonomy): Bacteria > Pseudomonadati > Bacteroidota > Bacteroidia > Bacteroidales > Bacteroidaceae > Bacteroides > Bacteroides sp. MSK.20.12. The sequence goes on from NZ_JAHQVH010000015.1 coordinate 40,231, forward strand.
GTTTGACAAACGATTCATGTACGAAGAATCCATGCATACGCCATTAATAATGAGACTTCCCCGCGGACTAAACAAGCGGGGCGACATCCCCCAGTTGGTCCAGAACATTGATTATGCCCCCACTTTCCTGGAACTGGCCGGAGTGTCCGTCCCCGAAGACATGCAAGGCGTATCGTTAGTACCCCTGCTGAAAGGCGAGTCGCCTGACGACTGGCGACACTCCTTATACTATCACTTCTATGAATACCCGGCGGAACATGCCGTAAAACGGCATTACGGCGTACGGACGGAACGGTACAAACTGATACATTTCTACAATGATATCGATGTCTGGGAATTGTACGACCTAAAAGAAGACCCTTCGGAAATGAACAACCTGTACGGTCGGGAAAGCACCGAAGAAATAACCCGCCAATTGAAGGATGAGTTGAAAACTCTTCAACAACAATACGGTGCTCCCATATCCTTATAAATAACAAAAGATCATGAAACACACTTATTGGTTATCGGGACTGGCCGTCCCCTTCTGCCTGCCACAACAGGCAATGGCAGAGAAACAGCCGCATATCATCTTCATAATGACCGACCAACAACGTGGAGACGCGATAGGGTGTGCGGGAAACGACCGAATCATAACCCCGAACATAGACGCCCTGGCAGAAGACGGCTTTTTATTCAACAACGCTTATTCCGCCACCCCCAGCAGCACCCCGGCACGCGCAGGATTGCTGACCGGACTTTCGCCCTGGCATCACGGCATGCTTGGTTATGGCAATGTGGCGGAACATTATAAATTCGAGATGCCGCAAATGCTACGTGATCACGGCTACCTCACGCTGGGCATCGGCAAGATGCACTGGCGCCCTCAAAACGCCTTGCACGGTTTTCATGCCACCATCCTCGACGAAAGCGGACGGATAGAATCGCCCTATTTCCGCAGCGACTACAGAAAATGGTTCATGACCGTCGCGCCGGGTAAGAATCCCGATGCTACAGGAATTGGTTGGAACGATCACGCCGCCTCTACCTATAAACTATCCGAGAACCTACATCCCACAGTTTGGACAGGCGACGTGGCCGTAAGTACCATCAAGCATTATGAAGGTGAACAGCCGCTATTCTTGAAGATATCATTCGCCCGTCCTCACAGCCCTTACGATCCTCCGCAACGGATTCTGGAGATGTACGAAAACATAGAAATCCCCGCCCCCGCCGAAGGAGAGTGGAGCAAGCATATAGGCAAAGACATCACCGATCCCAAAGCTGATTCTTCCGCCGCATTTGCCCAATTCAGCACCGAATATGTAAAGAATACCCGCAAGCATTATTATGCAGCCGTCACTTTTATCGACGAACAAGTGGGAAGAATCGTAAAAGCGCTCAAAGAGAAAGGCATGTATGACAACACAATTATCTGCTTCACTTCAGACCACGGGGATATGATGGGAGATCATCATTCATGGCGGAAAACCTATGCCTACGAGGGTTCTGCAGCCATCCCGATGATTATAAAAACTCCGAAAGACGTGGAAGGCGTACACTGCAGAGGAAAAGTCATCGAGAATCCGGTAGAGTTGAGAGACATTCTGCCCACATTTTTAGATGCGGCGGGGGGAGAAACGCCCGAAGCAATGGACGGCCGTTCAATGCTAAAACTTATAAAAGAAGAAAATCCACAGTGGCGGCGCTGGATAGATATGGAGCATGCCACCTGTTACTCGGAAGAAAACTATTGGTGTGCGCTTACAGATGGAAAGATAAAATATATATGGTTCCTGCGCACAGGTGAAGAACAACTGTTTGATTTAGTGAAAGATCCTCACGAAACAGTGAATCAGATAACCAACAGGAAATACCGGAAGCAAACAGATGAACTGCGCCGCGCAATGGCAGAGCACCTGAGCGAACGTGGCGACAAATGGGTGAAAGACGGACAGTTGCAGAAAAGGGAGAAAACCCTGCTTTACAGTCCTAATTATCCTTCAGGACTGTCAACTAAAAAGTAACGAATAAACAAGAAAACATACATGACCATGAGAAACAGAATGAAAACAGAATATATTGCCATTGCATTCGGCTTGTTGGGCTGTACCGGTCACCAGCCGACATACGAATACATCTTTGAAGCAGAACCCGTAGACTTACAGGTGAAACAAATAGAAGGCGGGTATGAAGTGGAAGGAACATCCGCCTTGCAAGTACCGGGGCACTTCACCTGGGGCGGCTCGGTGAGCAAAGCCGAAGATGGAAAGTATTACATGATCTACTCCGCACCCGAAACAGGAGTACATCCCTTCAACAACGCCTGGGTATTCGGCTCTAAACTCGGCCTGGCGGTTTCTGAACGTCCCGATGGTGGTTTCCGCCAGTTGGGCTTCTTCTACAACCAGGACGGGTTTGCCGCTGACACTTCCTCGTGGGATGCCCAAAGCACTTCAAATCCGCATGTGCGCAAGTTTGGCAACAAATACTACCTGTACTATGCGGCAACAGTAGATCCGGGCAATGACAATGTGCTTTCAGAAACAGACACTCTACCCAAAAGAGACAGGGTACAGCAGAACCAGAAAATCGGCGTAATCGTGTTCGAGTCGTTTCCCGACCTGCTGAAAGGAAAGTTCACACACTCGGACAAGCCGTTGCTTGAGCCGCGCACGCGGGTGAAGCCCGACAACGTGCTGGCTCCCTCACCCCAGGGTACAGAGCCGAAGCCGGATAACCTGATTGTGGTGAACCCTGCCGTAGTCTATCGTCCCACCGACGGCAAATACTTGCTATTCTTTAAAGGGAATATCTACGACCCGCATTGGCGCGGCATTCACGGAGTTGCCATCAGCGACCACCCGGACGGTCCGTTTACAGCTTTGGATGAACCCGTCTTCCATCTGGAAGGTGTGGAAGGAAAACTATCAGCAGAAGATCCTTACGTATGGTATCACAAGCGTGACAAGTGCTTTTATGCCGTATTCAAGGACTTCAACGGAAAGTTCACCAAAGGAGACGCATGCCTGGCCATCATGCGTTCGAACGACGGCATCAAGTGGCAGCTCCCCCAACATTCCTTGTTCATGAAAAAGGAGTTGATACTGGCAAACGGAGATACCGTGAAAGTTAAACGCCTGGAACGCCCGCAACTGCTGTTGAATGAAGAAGGAGACCCCGAAGTGCTTTATGCTGCATGTTCCATCGACAATGTAAATCCTAAGATAAACGGTGGCTCGTTTAATGTGCAGATAAGGATAAAAATAAAGAAGAATTAAACTTAAAACACTATTAAACCCAATGAAATATAAAACAGTTCAAAAGTTGAAAGACAACATGTTGCTGAGTTGCAAAGTATTGTCCAGCAGCAGAATATTATTGAGAAGCGGAGCATTCTTAGGCAGCTGCGCCTTATTAAGCAGCTGTGCGCATTCCGACAAAGAATTACCATTGAATATCGTCCTGATCAATTTGGACGATGCCGGAAACGGCGACTTCTCTTTCAAGGGAGCTGTGGGATATCAAACTCCCCATATCGACAAACTGGCGGCCGAAGGAGTGTCCATGACCAATTTCTATGCGGTACAACCCATCAGTGGTGCATCCCGCGCCGGCCTTATGACAGGATGCTATCCCAACCGTATAGGTTTTGCCTACGCCCCCAACCCAAACTCCCCTACTGGTATAAGCGACAAGGAAGAAACTATTGCCGAACTCTTGAAAACGAAAGGATATGCCACAGCCATTTTCGGCAAATGGCATCTGGGAGATGCCAGGAAATTCCTGCCACTCCAGCATGGTTTCGATGAATATTACGGATTACCCTACTCCAATGATATGTGGCCTAATCACCCCCAATATAAATTTCCCGATCTGCCTTTGATTGAAGGCAATGAAGTAATAGGCTACAATACAGAACAGTCGGAATTAACCACCAACTATACAAACCGCGCGGTAGACTTTATCCGGAGAAGTACCGGCAGCGGCAAACCATTCTTCTTGTATCTGGCTCATTCCATGCCTCACGTTCCGTTGGCTGTATCGGATAAATTCAAGGGAAAAAGCGAGCAGGGACTTTATGGAGACGTAATGATGGAACTGGACTGGAGCGTAGGAAAAGTCATGCAGGCCTTGCGTGAGGCTAAAGTAGAAGAAAATACATTGGTCATCCTTACTTCGGATAATGGACCTTGGGCCAATTACGGCAATCATGCAGGTTCGTCAGGCGGACTTCGAGAGGCAAAAGCTACCACCTTCAACGGCGGTATGCGCGTACCTTGCCTGTTCTATTGGAAAGGGACAATCGCCCCCGGAAGCATCTGCAACGACCTGATGTCGAATATCGATATCCTGCCCACCTTGGTGGAACTGACCGGTGCACCACACCCCCAGTTACCGATAGACGGACTGAGCATGGCAGCCATATTGAAAGGAACGAACAAAGCCCCCATACGCCAATCACTGTGTATGTATTATCACAGGAACTCATTGCAAGCCATCACCGACGGATATTACAAACTGGTATTCCCCCATAAATATGTATCCTACGAAACACAAATGCCAGGCAATGACGGACAACCGGGTGAACTGGGTAAAAAAGAAATAACCGAATGTGAACTCTATGACCTGAGACGTGATCCGGGTGAACGGGTCAATGTCATCAGCCAGCATCCCGCGATTGCAGAAAAACTACAACGGATAGCCGACCAGTGCCGGGAGGACTTGGGAGATGACCTGACAGGACAACCGGGAAAAAATCGGAGAGAACCGGGAAGAATAGATTGAGGTAAACAAATAACGATTACAAATGAATACCATAAACTTAAAAAACATACATGGAGTTATCCTACTGGGAATCGGATTACTAGTACAGGCTTGTTCTCAACAGCCGGCCTCGACCTATCTGCAAATTCCCCAGCCTGCCGATATAACAATTCATGCTGGAAAACCATTCACAATTGATGAACGTACCACAATTATCTATCCGACAGGAAAAAACGAATTGCCGGAAAGTGTCTCAACATGTATCTCCGAAATGGAGAGACACACCGGCATAACCTTTAAAAAAAGTACAGGAGAAAAGAACCTGAAGAATTGTATCCTCCTGAAACATAATGCGGCATTGCCCACCGAAGGGTTTAGGCTGAAAGTAAATGCGGACAGCATTGTGATTGAAGCCAAAGATGCTTCCGCAGCATTTTATGCTTTACAATGGTTAAAGCAATCTCTACTGTTACAAAAGAAAGCACCTTTCACGCTATCTGCCATCGAAATTGAAGACTATCCCGAAATGAATTACCGGGGAGCGATGCTAGACGTAAGCCGCCACTTCTTCACGGTGGAGCAAGTAAAGCGCTTCATCGATCTATTGGCAATGCACCGTTTGAATTATTTCCACTGGCACCTCACAGACGACCAGGGTTGGAGAATAGAGATAAAGAAATATCCGGAACTGACACGCGTAGGCGCTTGGAAAGGCACCGGCAGCGAACGTTACGGTGGTTTCTACACACAAGAGGAAATAAAGGAAGTAATTGCCTATGCAAAAGGGCGTGCTATCACCATCATCCCCGAAATAGACTTACCCGGACACACCACAGCCGCTCTTGCCGCCTATCCACAGTTAGGCTGCACCGGTGGCCCTTACGAGGTATCTATGGATCGCGGAGGAGTACACAAAGACGTACTCTGCATGGGCAAAGAATTTTCACGGCAATTTGTGGAAGATGTATTAGCGGAAGTGGCCGCACTCTTCCCTTCGCCTTATCTGCACATCGGGGGCGATGAAGTGCCGAGAGACCGCTGGAAAGCCTGTCCGGACTGCCAAAGAATCATCCGCCGATACAGCCTGAAAGATACGGAACAAGAGTCTGCGGAAGATTTGTTACAGAGCGAGTTCAACAAGCAAGTGGCTCTTTATCTGAAATCGTTAGGGAAAAAAATGATTGGCTGGGACGAAGTCCTCTCCGACAATATAGACCCCGAAACCGTAATCATGTCGTGGCGAGGACTGGGACGTGGCGTAAAAGCCGTCAAACAAAATCATCCGGTAATTTTCTCATCCAACGGGCATTTCTACCTGAACAACTATCAGTCAAGCAATATGGAAAACGAGCCCGCGGCAACCGGAGGACTTGTATTGATGCAGAAACTTTATAGTACGGAGATCGTCACACCCGAAATGACAGACAAAGACGTAGAAAAAATACTGGGAGCAGAAGCCTGCCTATGGGCTTCTTACGTACCTGACAACAAAACGCTGGATTATAAAATGCTGCCCCGACTGGCCGCCTTCGCCGAAGTTACATGGAGCGGAAGCAGACGGAAAAATTATCTCGACTTTCTAGAACGGCTACCGGTAATGCTCGACCTGTACCGTGAAAACGGTTTCAGATATGCCCCTCACTTCTTTGAAATAGAAGCAGGATACCGGCCGGATATGAAAAACCAACGACTGGAAGTGACGTTGAAGACCCTCGAAGGCACAAACGTTTATTACACACTGGATGGCAGCACTCCCACTCCCAAGTCCCTCAAATACACAGTTCCGTTTTACGTTTCGACAGATGCCTGCCTGAAAGCCATTGCCTACACTCCGTCCGGCCTGCACAGCGATGTGCTGGAGAAAGATGTCAGAATCAATAAAGCCACTTTTGCCGACATAAAGTTGTTGACAAAACCGTCAGATAGGTATAATGGAAACAATGGCACGATACTGGTAGACGGCGTGCGGAGCACAGCTTTCCACACCACCGGGTTGTGGGTGGGCTATAATCCTCATCCGTTGCAGGCGGTAATAGACTTGGGAAGCGTGCAGACAGTGAAGCAAGTTTGCCTCTCGTCACTGACAGACATGAGTTCCTATATCATGGGGATAGAGAGCGTGCGGATTGCACTGTCAATTGACGGAAAGGAGTTCAGCGAAGTGGCCTCGCGCACCTGGCCGGCTCCCGAAGCCCGGATGGAAGGAAAGCGCCGGGAGACACTGGAGCTCAACTTCGATGAAGCGCAGGCACGCTACGTAAAAGTAACCGCAAACGGTTTTGAAGCCTTGCCGCCCGGACACTCTGGCGCCGGAATGCCGCCTTTCCTATTTGTGGATGAGATAGAAGTATACTAATGGCTTAATTAAGAAGTTAAAAACGAACGACCATGAAAACAATGAAAACCCTGTTATCCGCCTCACTCGCCCTGACGGCCTTGAGCGGATGCCAACCGGAAACGGAAAAACCCAACATCCTGTTCCTGCTGGTAGATGATATGCAAAGTGATGCCATCGCAGCCTTAGGGAATAAAAATGTGTACACTCCAAATATCGACGGCCTAATAGCCGAAGGTGTCACTTTTACCCGCACTTACACCAACGGTGCCCTTTGCGGTGCATTGTCAATGCCCAGCCGTGCCATGCTGATGACCGGAAGGGGAGTATTTGAAGTGCAAAGCGACGGCATGAAGATACCCGAATGCATGGTGACACTTCCCGAACAATTACGAGCCAACGGTTATCAGACATTTGCTACCGGCAAATGGCATTCAGACCATGCCTCCTTCAACCGTTCGTTTGCCGCAGGAGAGAACATCTTCTTCGGTGGGATGCATCCTTACGAAAAGAACGGACACTGCTCTCCCCGTCTGCATCATTACGATAGAACAGGCCAATATAAAGAGACGTCTTTCATCGGAGAAGAGTTTTCTTCAAAAATGTTTGCCGATGCGGCAATCGAGTTCCTCAGCACCGCGGCAAAAGCCCAAAACCCTTTCATGGCATTCGTGTCATTCACTTCCCCGCACGACCCACGAAATCAATTGCCGGACTACGGAAAGAAATATAAAGCCAAAGACATCATCCTACCCACTAACTTTCTGCCGCAACACCCGTTCGACAATGGCGAACTGGCTATCCGCGACGAACAAATTCTTCCCCCACCCCGCACAGGCGAACAACTTCAGGAGGAACTCGCCCTCTATTACGGAATGGTCAGCGAAGTAGACGAACAGATAGGACGGGTGCTCAACGCATTGAACGCCACGGGCGAAAGAGAGCATACGGTCATTGTATTTGCATCGGACAACGGCCTGGCAATGGGACAAAACGGTTTGTTGGGCAAACAAAGCCTCTATGAGCACAGTGTGGGTGTACCCATGCTAATCATCGACCCACGCAGTAAAAAACATGGATTCAAAACCGATGCCTTATGCTATTTATATGATCTTTACCCCACCCTATGCGACATAGTAGGAATCGAAATACCGGCTTCAGTAACAGGCGTTTCTCTAAAACCTTTGTTGGAAGGAACCACAGACAAACTTCGTGACGACATCTTCCTGGCATACTCCAACCAACAACGGGCACTGGTAAAGGATGATTATAAGTATATCATCTACAATGTGGAAGGTAAAATCACGGAGCAGTTATTCAACCTGAAGAAGGATCCGAAAGAAATGGCAAACCTTGCTGACGCGATGCCCCAAAAAGCCGCCGCATATAAAGAAATGTTGATTCAACGCCTGAAAGAGCAACAAGACTTTTGTAATATCGACACCCCGTTATGGTGGAAAGACGGACATAAAATCACCTGGGATGAACTGATAAATTTATATATCTTCGAATAAAAACGAAGTAAGCGAAATAATATTAAACCAAAGCGAAAAACATCAATGAATACAAAATATTTATATCTCGGCCTGCTGCCTCTGATGGCAACTTCCGGAATGGCTGCCACCGACAGCCCGGAAGCGGAGACAAGAAAAAACGAACGTCCCAACATCCTGTTCATATTAAGTGATGACCACACATCGCAAGCATGGGGTATCTATGGAGGAATCCTGGCAGAGTATGCTCAAAATCGAAATATCCGCCGCCTGGCGGAGGAAGGCGTGACACTTGATAACTGTTTCTGCACCAACTCCATCTCCACGCCAAGCCGTGCAGCCATCTTGACCGGCAGATACAGCCACCGCAACGGAGTATATACGCTGGAAGATACCCTTGACACTGCACTACCCACCATAGCCACTACACTGCAAGCTTCCGGCTACCACACAGGGCTGGTGGGCAAGTGGCACCTGAAGTCGCAACCGCAAGGGTTCGACTACTACTCCGTATTCCACGACCAGGGCGAATATCGCGACCCCACCTTCAAGAACAGCGATGTCCCCTGGCCGGGTAACCGGAACTTCGGCGAACGTGTACACGGCTTCTCAACTGACATCGTCACCGAAAAAGCCATTGCATGGATGAAAGAACAGGACAAGACGCAGCCTTTCCTGATGTGCTGCCACTTCAAAGCCACCCACGAGCCGTATGACTTTCCGGAACGGATGAGGCATTTGTATGACGGAGTCGTATTTCCCGAACCGGAGAACCTGCTGGACTGGGGTCCCGAAACGAACGGCAGGACCTTCGAGGGACAGAAACTGGAAACCATAGCCCGTAACTGGCAAGTAGCCTCGGAAGATCCCGACAAGTGGTGGTGCCGCTACCCCGAGCTACCTTTCAGTACCAAAGGAATGCATCCCACTGCCGCCCGCAAATCCGCCTATCAAAAACTGATACGCGACTACCTGAGATGTGGAGCCACCATAGACGACAACATCGGCAAACTACTGGTCGCACTTGATGAAATGGGCATTGCCGACAACACAATTGTGATTTACGTGGCGGACCAAGGTTATTTCCTGGGCGAACATGGATTTTATGACAAACGCATGTTCTACGAAGAAGCCGCCCGTATGCCTTTCGTAATTCGGTATCCACGCGAACTGCCGGCCGGGAAACGGTTGGATGATTTAATTCTGAATGTGGATTTCGCAGCTACACTGGCCGACTTTGCCGATGTGGATGCCCCTCAAGGCACTCAAGGCAGGAGCTTCCGCGACAACTTAAAGGGGAAAACACCCAAAGACTGGCGAAAAAGCATTTATTATCGCTACTGGACCCAACATAAGATTCGTCCGGCACACATCGGCGTGCGAACCGACCGGTACAAACTCATGTATCTATATGGTGATCCGCTGAATATGACCGGTTCTTCCGACTACGTCTCCGAACCTTCCTGGGAATTCTACGATTTACTGAAAGATCCGAAAGAAGACCATAACGCCTACAATGACAAGGAGTATGCAGAGGTCATCAAAAAGATGAAGCAGGAAATGCAACGCCTGCAACAGGAAGTCGGAGAAGAACAGAAGAAAAACTGAAACCCGGTTGACCAAGGGACGAGTTGGTCACTTATTCAAAATCCTATAATGGTTTTGAACTTTTTCATGCGCAAATTTACTGAGAATTTTCCGAATTTTCTTTTCCAACTAAGACTAAAGGAAGTTTAACTAAGACTTTATAAGGAGAATTAGACGTATTTTTGCAATCAGATAAAAACATCTCAATTAAGAGCCTGTTTAAAAATGGTTGAAATAAAATTTTAAGAAGGTTTCCGTACCTGCCCAATAATATCTTTATTTGAAGTGAGCAAACTTATAATAAAGATGTATCTGACAGATTTAACGGAAACCGAGTGGCAATATATAACAAAAGTGCTGAACCTGCAAACAAGAAAGCGAAAATATGATTTGCGTATGATTTGGAATACCATATTTTATTTAGTAAAAACGGGTTGCCAGTGGCGTATGCTTCCCAAAGAGTTCCCCAAATGGGAATCAGTTTATTACTATTACCGGAAATGGGCTTCTCTCGACGTTTTCGATTTGCTTCTTGACAGATTACGTGGTCATGTCCGGGTAGAGCGGAGTCAAAACATGGAACCCAGTGTAGGCATATATAGATAGCCAAAGCGTTAAATGGGGCAATAACCAGTCTCTGAACGGAGTTGACGGCAATAAAAAAGTGAAAGGCGTCAAACGCCATATTGGTGTAGACAAGAATGGCTCCCTTATTGCAGTGATGGTTACAGTAGCCAATATTCATGACAGTAAGGCTGCTTATCTGCTAATGAGGGTATTGAAAGAACTTTGTTCAGGAATAAAAGTCATATTAGCAGACGGAGGATATAGGGGAGAGCTTATTCAGAACGTCAAAAATAAATTCGGTTATGTAATTCAGGTGGTTATTAGCGCATACAAAGAACAGGGATTCAAACCTATTCACAAAAGATGGATTGTGGAAAGAACATTTTCATGGATGGAAAATGACAGGAGGCTCTGCCGAAACTATGAACTAACATTCGATTCGGCAGAGGAAATGGTCAAAATATCAGCGATAAAATTATTATTGAAGAAAATTTAAACAGGCTCTGAAAGTACTTTTGTTTTTTGATATAAAATATAAAAGCACTTTCATAATTTAGATATATCGCTATCTTTTTTTGAATAAATAACATTTATTCCCAATATACTTGCCAAATCACCCTTTGAGACTGATTACATTTCTTCTGCCACCGTTTTATACAGTCAGTTACGTCATTTAAGACTACCATAAATCCTCCTGTTCACCCAGTTCTTCCACGTTGATGAAATCAAGCAAGTATTCGTCTTTGAATGATCAAATAGCTTTTAGCGCTTGCTTAGTATCGGGCAATGTTTGTGCGAAATTATTAGGCAAAGTTCCCCGATGGCTGTATAGGTCTGCTTGTAAGTAATCCCTTAAAGTGTATTTACTCCAATAGCGAGTAACATACTCATGTATATAAAACAGCCTTACTTCCAGAGTCTTAGCCTTGAATATTATTTCGGCATGATGACTAAAACCGATTGAAAGGAAATCAGCCCAATTGAATTCATCAGCCAGTGGCTGATGAATTTCTACAAGAAGCAACTTTTCATTCAACACCAAATCATCAACCAACGGCAAATGATTTATACGATTTTTGTCTAATGTCTTACGCTTGATTTTTCAATTCATTCTTTCTCTTTTTCCACAACTGCCACGAATTGATAATATTCTGCCATAACACATACGAACCGGGAGCCACAGAAGACAATGGATTCAAATAAGTATGTGCCATCCAAATAGCCAGAATCGTATTCTTTTGTCCCAACGCCTGCCCGCCACTGATACGGTCATTATAAATTGAGCCGATTGTCTTCCCCAAAAAGAACTGCAAACAGCAGGCAATCAGTGCTCCGACAGCAATCATGATTTCCGTAAAACCATCCGCTGGGTCATTGAGCAAGGAATACAATGTCTGCGCTGTTACGATAGCTAAAGACACAGCCCACAAATAAAAAGCAAGTTCATGATAGCCCAATAACTTCTGATGCACTTTTGGCAAACACTTACTCAACAACCAGGCAGCCAAAAAAGGACAAATCAACAACGGAAATACCTTACCTAAAATAACAAGAAACGCCTCCCAAAAAGTGACATCAGGATGCACCTCCACCAAAGGAAAAAGAATAGGCACAGCAATAGCCGCACCGATATTTGCTATCAATGTATAAGTAGTCAGACTGGCTGCACTCCCACCCAACTTGGAAGTAATCACCGCAGCAGCCGTAGCCGTAGGACAAATAATACAAACCATCACTCCCTCTGCTACTATTTTATCAAAGCGATAAAGCAACAAATAAGCAGCCAACGCTCCGCCAATCTGAATCAATAACAACCACAAATGGAGAGGTTTAGGCTTCAAATCACGAGGAGATACCTTACAGAAGGTCAATAGCAACATCGTAAAAATAAGATAGGGAGTCAGAAAAGAAAGGCTGATAAACAGCGGATAACCTATAGCACCTACCAGCATAGCAATAGGTAACGTCCAATTCTTCAAAAACTTAAGCATCGTCGTACATTTTAACTTCGAAGCACAAAGTAACGGAGATTTCAGGAAAAAAGCTACCATTAAACCGAAAAAAACACAAAACTTAATGGCAAATAATGAGTTTTCTACAAATTTCTACTACATTTGCACCGTATTATAGATATGAAACTGAATAGACCGTACATATTATACATATTCATTTGCCTCTGGCTACTTTTTCTACCCTCATGTACTAACCACTTATGGGGGAAGGATTTTGTAGTAGTTATCGACGCAGGACATGGCGGACATGATCCGGGCGCCATCGGCAAAATCTCGAAAGAGAAAAATATCAATCTGAACGTTGCCCTGAAAGTGGGAAATCTGATTAAAAGGAATTGCGACGACGTCAAAGTGATTTACACTCGTAGCAAAGATGTATTCATCCCTTTAGACCGACGCGCAGAAATTGCGAACAACGCGAAGGCTGATCTCTTCATTTCCATTCACACCAACGCACTGGCTAACAACCGTACCGCAAAAGGTGCTTCAACCTGGACACTGGGTTTGGCCAAATCAGACGCTAATCTGGAAGTTGCCAAGCGAGAGAACTCCGTAATCCTCTACGAAAGTGACTACAAAACAAGATATGCCGGTTTCAACCCGAACTCTGCCGAGTCATATATTATATTTGAATTCATGCAAGATAAATACATGGAGCAGAGTGTACACCTGGCTTCGCTGATGCAGAAACAATTTCGCCAAACTTGTAGAAGGGCAGACCGTGGAGTGCATCAAGCCGGATTCCTTGTCTTAAAAGCGAGTGCCATGCCGAGCATTCTGATAGAACTAGGATTTATCTCTACGCCCGAAGAGGAGCGCTATCTGAATTCCGAAGAAGGGGCCGACACCATGGCAAAAGGCATCTACCGTGCTTTCTTAAATTATAAGAGAGAACATGAACTGCGCCTAACGGGAGTCAGCAAAACGATCGTCCCAACCGAACAGGAAGAAGACAATGCCCCGGCAATTGCCCAAAAGGATACCGAAAGTGTGAACACAGCTCCCCAACAGGAAAAGCTATTGGCCGAAGCAAAAACAAGACCTGCCGCGACAGCAAAAACAGCACCGAAACGCCCAATTGTAGTAGAGAGTGCAACCAATGACAGTGAAATTACGTTTAAGATACAGATACTTACTTCTTCCAAACCTCTCGCCAAAAACGACAAACGGCTGAAAGGACTGAAAGAGGTAGATTATTATAAGGAAGGGGGAATATACAAATACACGTATGGAGCCTCCTCCGATTATAACAAGGTGTTGCGTACGAAGCGCACCATTACGGCACAATTCAAAGACGCCTTTATCATCGCTTTCCGGAACGGCGAGAAAATGAACGTCAATGAAGCGATTGCCGAATTCAAAAAAAGAAGAAATAAATAAAAAGATAAAATGAAGTACATTACAAAAGAAGTCAGAATAGGTATTGCAGGTATCGTTGCACTATGTGTGCTTATATACGGAATTAACTGGCTGAAAGGTATACACATGTTTCAACCTTCCAGCTATTTCTATGCCAAATTTGAAAACGTAAACGGACTCACCAAATCAAGCCCGGTATTTGCCGACGGTGTTCGTGTAGGTATCGTGCGTGACATCTATTATGATTATGCCAAACCCGGAAATGTAATTGTCGAAGTGGAACTGGACACGGAACTGCGGATTCCCAAAGGAAGTAGCGCCGAGCTTGTATCCGAACTTATGGGAGGCGTACGCATGAATATTCTTCTGGCAAACAACCCGCGCGAAAAATATGCCGTAGGAGATACGATCCCCGGCACACTGAACAACGGAATGATGGAAAGCGCGGCAAAACTGATCCCCAAGGTAGAAGAAATGCTTCCGAAACTGGATTCTATCCTCATCTCTCTGAACAATATATTAGGAGACAAGAGCATCCCTGCCACCCTGCACTCGATAGAGAAGACAACCGCCAACCTGGCAGTAGTCAGTTCGCAGGTAAAAGGGCTGATGAGTAATGACATACCTCAACTCACCAGTAAACTGAACACCATCGGAGACAACTTCGTTGTCATCAGCGGAAATTTGAAAGAAGTAGACTATGCAGCCACTTTCAAAAAAATAGACGAAACGCTGGCTAACGTAAAAATACTTACAGAAAAATTAAACAGCAAAGATAACACTATCGGACTGCTCTTCAACGACCCGACTTTATACAATAATCTGAATGCAACAACTGAAAATGCAGCCAGCTTATTAGAAGACCTGAAAGAGCATCCAAAACGGTACGTTCACTTCTCATTATTCGGCAAGAAAGACAAGTAGCAAATTATCGTTATATAGATTTTATCTAAATAACGAAGAGCTTTCAAAAGAAAGTAGATTGCTCTTCAAATGTCTATCTACAAACCGAAATAATATTCCCGTACAAACGTACAAAAGTGAGAAAAAAGGCTAAAATTATATATATAAGACATTAACATACAGATACTTATAAAACTGCAAGAGAGGGTAAACAGAGTGTGTCCGACAACAAACGCATAAGTCATTGAAAGTAAACACATTATTGTTAGCATGAAAAAAACAAGAAAAAATAGATTTGTTTTTTCCGAATAAGATTCCCAATTTTGCAAACGTAGAAGTTTTGCTTAATTAATAAATGTATTAAAAGTTACTATGATTGAATCAAATCATGTCGTACTTTGGAACCGCTGTCTCGACGTTATTAAAGACAATGTTCCCGAGACGACATATAATACTTGGTTTGCCCCTATTGTTCCGTTGAAATATGAGGACAAAACGTTGATCTTACAGATCCCGAGCCAGTTTTTCTATGAAATACTGGAAGAGAGATTCGTAGATCTTATACGTAAGACATTATATAAGGTCATTGGCGAAGGAACCAAGTTGATGTACAATGTCATGGTGGACAAGACTTCGATTCCGAATCAAACCGTGAATCTCGAAGCAAGCAATCGTTCTACGGCTGTTACTCCCAAAAGCATAATCGGAGGAAACAAAGCTCCCAGCTTCCTACAGGCTCCTGCCGTTCAGGATTTGGACCCGCATTTGAATCCCAATTATAATTTTGAGAACTTCATTGAAGGATACAGCAATAAACTTTCAAGAAGTGTGGCGGAAGCCGTAGCGCAAAAACCGGGAGGGACTGCTTTCAACCCGTTATTCCTTTATGGAGCATCCGGAGTAGGAAAGACGCACCTGGCAAACGCAATAGGCACGAAAATCAAAGAAATTTATCCAGAGAAAAGAGTATTGTACGTTTCGGCACATTTGTTCCAGGTACAATATACGGATTCTGTACGCAATAACACGACCAACGACTTTATTAACTTTTACCAGACGATCGATGTATTAATCATTGATGATATTCAGGAGTTTGCCGGTGTCACCAAGACGCAGAACAACTTCTTCCATATCTTCAATCATTTACACCAGAACGGCAAACAGCTTATATTAACTTCAGACCGTGCTCCTGTATTGTTGCAAGGTATTGAAGAACGCCTCCTGACCCGTTTCAAATGGGGTATGGTAGCCGAGCTTGAAAAGCCGACGGTAGAACTTCGCAAAAACATTCTACGCAACAAGATACACCGCGACGGGTTACAATTCCCGCCGGAAGTGATCGATTATATTGCCGAAAATGTGAATGAAAGTGTACGCGATCTGGAAGGTATCGTCATTGCTATCATGGCTCGTTCCACTATTTTCAACAAAGAAATAGATTTGGATTTGGCACAACACATTGTACATGGCGTGGTTCATAACGAAACAAAAGCGGTTACCATCGATGATATCCTCAAAGTGGTATGCAAACATTTTGATCTGGAACCGTCTGCCATACATACAAAATCCAGAAAAAGGGAAGTCGTTCAAGCACGACAGATCGCCATGTATCTAGCTAAAAACCACACAGACTTTTCAACTTCTAAGATAGGTAAGTTTATCGGTAACAAAGACCATGCAACGGTACTTCACGCCTGCAAAACCGTAAAAGGACAATTGGAGGTGGACAAAAGCTTTAGTGCAGAAGTACAGGAAATAGAATCGTTACTGAAAAAGAGAAACTGAAATCAAGTATTAAGTATAAAGTGTTAAGTATTATCCATACGGACAGGCTTTATTATGCGGTTTCGCACCAGGGTAATACTTAATACTTTATACTTAATACTTGAAAAATACTTAATACTTATTTCAAGAATCCTTGCTGGCGAAGTACTTTCAATAGATTTTCGGACATAAATTCGTTATCTTTCTTTGTGTAACGCACGTCCGTAAAGACTTGAGCCAATGTTTCTTTTTTATTTTCTTCGATAAACTGCTTGTTTTCCGGCAATGATTCTTTGTAGGCATAGAGTTTATCTATTTCTTCCGGTGTATAGTCGTGATATTTTTCATCGTGCACGGCAGCTTCCAAAGGCAAGCGGTCTACTTGTGCGGGAATACCATCCGGATAGCCTACCGTTATTGTGGTGAGAGGGAATACCAGTTCGGGGAGTTGGAGGGTATCAATAATCATTTGAGGATTATAAGTGGTAGTTCCCAAATAACAAATGCCGAGTCCTGCTTCTTCCGCCAGCGTACAAAAAGTCTGCGCAACAAGCAAAGTATCCATAGACGCATTCATAAAAGACATTAAATTATCGTAGCCCGGCACTGCTTTCCGCTGTTCACACCATTTGCTGAAACGACGGAAATCAGCACAAAAAGTCAATACGACCGGAGCATTTTTTACCATCGGCTGATTGAAATGAGCAGGCGAAAGTTTCTCCTTCATTTCCGCATCACGGGTCACAATCACACTATAAAGTTGCATCCCACCCATCGTAGAAGCACGGAAAGAGGTTTCAAGCAAATCATTTAACAAACTCGGATTTATATCTTTAGGCAGATATTTCCGGATAGTTCTTCTGTTTTTTACGGTTTCAAACATATCTTTTTTTTGCAAAGATATAAAAAGAAAAAAATATTCCACCACACTAGCAGAATAGAATAGTTTTCTTTTTGGAAAACTTTAACCTTTGAACAAATTTCAATTTCATCTGTTTATCAAATACTTAGCATAAACAAATGGAAAACTTGCAACCTGTTAATAAATTAATTCATTTTTATTTTGATAGATGAAAAAACATTCTTAGCTTTGCGCCTACATTTGTTAACGATAAGTAAACTTCTACATATTACTTATTAAAAACGAGATTTAACACAAATTGAATCGTGGAAAAACATATTTATTCTTACGACGAAGCCTATGAAGAATCTTTACGATATTTTCAAGGCGACGAGCTTGCTGCAAGGGTTTGGGTAAACAAATACGCAGTAAAGGATTCTTTCGGTAATATCTATGAAAAATCCCCGGAAGACATGCATTGGAGAATTGCAAATGAAGTGGCACGCGTAGAATCGAAGTATCCGAATGCGTTGACAGCAAAAGAACTGTATGATTTACTGGATCACTTCAAGTACATCGTCCCCCAAGGTAGCCCGATGACAGGAATCGGTAACGACTACCAGGTTGCTTCACTATCCAACTGCTTCGTTATCGGAGTAGACGGTGCAGCCGACTCTTATGGCGCTATCATCAAAATCGACGAAGAACAGGTACAACTAATGAAAAGACGCGGTGGTGTAGGTCATGACTTATCACACATCCGTCCGAAAGGTTCTCCCGTTAAAAACTCGGCGTTGACTTCTACTGGTCTTGTTCCGTTCATGGAACGATATTCGAATTCCACTCGTGAAGTAGCTCAAGACGGACGTCGCGGTGCATTGATGTTGAGCGTGTCTATCAAGCATCCGGATTCGGAAGCATTCATTGATGCCAAGATGACCGAAGGTAAAGTGACTGGAGCAAACGTTTCTGTCAAGCTGGACGACGCTTTCATGCAGGCTGCCGTAGACGAAAAGCCGTATGTACAGCAATATCCTATCGACTCTGCCCAACCTACATTCACCAAGGAAATCGACGCTTCTACCTTGTGGAAGAAAATCGTTCACAATGCATGGAAATCGGCAGAACCGGGCGTTTTGTTCTGGGATACGATTATCCGTGAATCTGTGCCTGATTGTTATGCAGACCTGGGGTATAGAACGGTATCTACCAACCCATGTGGAGAAATTCCTCTATGTCCTTACGATTCTTGCCGCTTACTGGCTATCAATCTATATTCTTATGTGGTAAATCCGTTCAAACCGGATGCTTATTTTGATTTCGACTTGTTCCAAAAACACGTGGCTCTCGCTCAACGGATCATGGACGATATTATCGACCTCGAACTAGAGAAGATCGAACGTATCATGACCAAAATTGACGAAGATCCGGAAAACGAAGAAGTAAAACATGCGGAACGTGCACTTTGGGAGAAAATCTACAAGAAGAGCGGACAAGGTCGTCGTACCGGCGTAGGTATCACTGCAGAAGGTGATATGCTTGCTGCTTTAGGATTGCGCTACGGAACGGAAGAAGCAACGGAATTCTCTGAAAAAGTACACAAGACAGTAGCTCTCGGTGCCTATCGTTCTTCAGTGGAAATGGCCAAAGAACGCGGTGCTTTCGAAATATACAATAGCGAACGTGAACAGAACAATCCGTTCATCCAACGCTTGGCAGCAGCCGACCCGAAACTGTATGAGGACATGAAGAAATATGGTCGCCGTAACATTGCCTGCCTGACGATTGCTCCAACCGGAACGACCAGTTTGATGACGCAGACCACTTCGGGTATCGAGCCTGTATTCCTGCCTGTTTACAAACGTAGAAGAAAGGTGAACCCGAACGATACGAATGTGCATGTAGACTTTGTAGACGAAACAGGGGACGCATTCGAAGAATATATCGTATTCCATCATAAATTTGTTACCTGGATGGAAGCTAACGGATACGATCCGGCCAGACGTTACACCCAGGAAGAGATTGACGAACTGGTTGCCAAATCTCCTTATTACAAAGCGACTTCTAACGATGTCGACTGGTTGATGAAGGTGAAGATGCAGGGAAGAATCCAGAAATGGGTAGACCACTCTATCAGCGTAACCATCAATCTGCCGAACGATGTGGACGAGGATTTAGTAAACCGCCTGTATGTAGAAGCATGGAAATCCGGCTGTAAAGGTTGTACCGTATATCGTGACGGTTCACGCTCCGGAGTGCTGATCTCTACGAAATCGGATAAAGACAAGAAAGAAGGACTTCCTCCTTGCAAACCGCCTACGGTTGTAGAGGTACGTCCGAGAATATTGGAAGCAGACGTTGTCCGTTTCCAGAACAACAAGGAAAAATGGGTAGCTTTTGTCGGATTATTGGACGGACACCCTTATGAAATATTCACTGGTTTGCAAGATGACGACGAAGGTATCTTGCTGCCTAAGAGCGTAACTTGCGGACGTATCATCAAAAATGTGGATGAAGACGGTACCAAACGTTACGACTTCCAATTCGAGAACAAACGCGGATATAAGACGACCATTGAAGGATTGTCAGAGAAGTTCAACAAGGAATACTGGAACTATGCAAAATTGATTTCCGGCGTGCTTCGCTACCGGATGCCGATTGAACAGGTTATCAAACTGGTTGGCTCTCTGCAATTGAACAGTGAAAGTATCAACACTTGGAAAAACGGTGTAGAACGTGCATTGAAGAAGTATATTCAGGATGGAACGGAAGCCAAAGGTAAGAAGTGCCCGAACTGTGGCAACGAGACATTGGTTTATCAGGAAGGCTGTCTGATTTGTACTACTTGCGGCGCTTCCAGATGTGGATAATAGTCCTACGTATGTTAATTAATATATAAACAAAAGATTAAAAGGAGTCCGGTGCGGCTCCTTTTATTTTTTATTCAAAAAAATGTCTTATACTTGCAATGTCTTACATATACAATCAAAATCTAATATATATGATTCTATCATTTAATATTGAATACCGCACCAATTGGGGAGAAGAAGTAAGGATTTCCGGCTTATTTCCGGAATCAATTCCTTTACACACCACCGATGGTATCTATTGGACGGCAGAACTTGAGCTTGAAGTCCCTCAAGAAGGGATGACCATCAATTATAGCTATCAGATAGAGCAAAACGGAATAGTTATCCGCAAGGAATGGGACAGTTTTTCGAGATCTATTTTCTTATCAGGCAGTTCCAGGAAGATATACAGAATCAATGATTGCTGGAAAAATATTCCGGAACAACTGTATCTTTATAGTTCTGCTTTTACAGAAGCCTTACTGGCACATCCTGAAAAAGAGAATATCCCGCAAAGATATAAGAAGGGACTGGTTATCAAGGCCTACGCCCCACGTATCAACAAAGATTATTGCCTGGCAATTTGTGGCAACCAGAAATCATTAGGTCACTGGGACCCGGAGAAAGCGGTGTTGATGAGTGATACCAATTTCCCGGAATGGCAGATAGAGCTGGACGCCAGCAAACTTAAATATCCGCTGGAATATAAATTCATCCTCTACAACAAACAGGAAAAGAAAGCAGACTGCTGGGAGAAAAACCCTAACCGCTATCTGGCAGACCCGGAACTGAAGACCAACGAAACGCTCGTGATTTCCGACCGATATGTTTATTTCGACATTCCCGCATGGAAAGGGGCAGGAATCGCTATACCCGTATTTTCTTTAAAATCAGAGAAAAGTTTCGGAGTAGGTGATTTCGGCGACTTGAAACGTATGGTCGACTGGGCAGTAAATACTCGCCAGAAAGTTATTCAGATTTTACCGGTCAACGACACCACCATGACTCATGCATGGACGGACTCTTATCCTTATAACAGCATTTCAATTTATGCTTTCCATCCGATGTACGCGGATATCAGACAAATGGGAACTCTGAAAGATAAAGAAGCGGCATCGAAATTCAGCAAGAAACAAAAGGAACTGAACAGCCTCCCTGCTATTGACTACGAAGCGGTCAACCAAACTAAATGGGAGTTTTTCAACTTACTGTTCCGACAGGAAGGAGAAAAGGTATTGGCTTCCAAAGGTTTCAAAGATTTCTTTGAAACGAACAAGGAATGGCTGCAACCTTATGCAGTCTTTAGTTATCTGCGCGATGCCTACAAAACGCCCAATTTCCGCAAATGGCCGAGACACTCTGTTTACCAAGCGGAAGATATAGAAAAAATGTGCCAACCGGGAACGGCAGATTATCCTCACATTTCGTTGTATTATTATATCCAGTATCATCTGCACCTGCAGTTGTTGTCTGCAACCGAATATGCCCGCCAACACGGTGTCGTATTAAAGGGGGATATTCCGATTGGTATCAGCCGCAACAGCGTGGAAGCCTGGACAGAACCCCATTACTTCAATCTCGACGGACAAGCGGGTGCTCCGCCCGATGATTTCTCGATCAACGGACAAAACTGGGGATTCCCCACATACAACTGGGATGTCATGGAAAAAGACGGATACCGCTGGTGGATGAAGCGTTTTCAGAAAATGGCGGAATACTTCGATGCTTACCGGATCGATCATATCCTCGGGTTCTTCCGTATTTGGGAAATACCAATGCACGCTGTACACGGATTGTTAGGTCAGTTTGATCCTTCTTTACCGATGAGCCGGGAAGAAATCGAAAGTTATGGTCTAACGTTCCGGGATGAATATCTGCTACCATTCATCCATGAATCTTTCCTCGGACAGTTGTTCGGACCGCATACCCATTTAGTCAAACAGGATTTCCTTGAATCGGTTGATGACTCCGGACTTTATCGGATGAAACCGGGATTCGAAACACAACGGGAGGTAGAGCAATTCTTCGCCGGTAGAAATGATGAAGATAGTGTATGGATTCGGGAAGGGCTTTATTCATTAATCAGCAACGTCTTATTTGTTGCGGATAAGAAAGAGGAAGGTAAATACCACCCGCGCATCGGTGTGCAACGGGATTTCGTATTCCGGTCGCTGAACGAAGAAGAGAAAAATGCGTTTAACAAACTATACGATCAGTATTATTATCACCGGCACAACGAGTTCTGGTATCAACAGGCTATGAAGAAGTTACCTCAATTGACACAGTCAACCCGCATGTTGGTTTGTGGAGAAGATTTGGGGATGATTCCTGCTTGTGTGTCGTCGGTGATGAATGATCTCCGGATTCTTAGTCTGGAAATTCAGCGGATGCCTAAGAATCCGATGTATGAATTCGGGCATTTAAATGAGTATCCGTACCGGTCTGTCTGCACAATCTCCACTCACGATATGTCTACGTTGCGTGGCTGGTGGGAAGAAGATTATCAACAGACCCAACGTTACTATAATGCAACGTTAGGACATTACGGAGTTGCACCGACAACTGCCACCCCGGAGTTATGCGAGGAAATCGTACGCAACCATCTCAACAGTAATTCCATTCTCTGTATCTTGTCTTTCCAAGACTGGTTATCGATAGACGGGAAATGGAGAAATCCGAATGTGGCGGAAGAGCGAATTAATGTTCCATCCAATCCACGCAATTACTGGAGATACCGGATGCATCTCACTCTGGAACAGTTGATGAAAGCAAAAACACTTAATGATAAGATTGGTGAACTGATTAAATACACAGGAAGAGATCCGAATAAATAGAATAAAAGATACAAGTAACTTTCAAAAAGGATATTTTCCGGACACTACCGACGCGGATAACACTAGATTAAGAACGCTAAAAATCTATGTGATCCGCGTCATTCGTTTTTCAAGGATATATTGATAACAGAGGTAAAATAAGGAGTTTCAAAACATAGTCAACCATTTTTTTCGCAATAATATCATTACTATATATCATACTTTTTCGCTTTTCGCATCATTCGTTTATTTTTTCAATGTTCCTCTTTTTATTCCGATTTATAAAGTATCTTTGCGCCGAAAAAGAGAAATTAAAAAGAGATAATGGAAGGCAACCAGAGCAGACGTATTGATTTTGTGGACTTAACCAAAGGAGTCTGCATTATCCTTGTGGTAATGGCACACGTTGGAGGGGCCTTCGAACAACTGGATACGAATTCGATGTTATCCTGTTTCCGCATGCCGCTTTACTTCTTTATCTCGGGAGTGTTTTTCAAATCATACGAAGGCCTGTTCGGATTCATCCTACGAAAAATAAACAAATTGATTATTCCTTTTCTTTTCTTCTATCTAAGTGCATTTCTAATGAAATACATTGTTTGGAAGATTGCTCCAGGAGTGTTTCAACTGCCTGTGTCGTGGAATGAACTCTTAGTTGTATTTCATGGACACGACCTTATCAAGTTCAATCCACCGATCTGGTTTCTACTCGCATTATTTAATTGCAACATCCTATTTTATCTAATTCACTTTCTGCGCGAAAAGCATCTGCCTGTCATGTTCGCTGTGACAATCCTGATTGGTTGCGCAGGATTTTATCTCGGAAAATTACAGATAGAGTTACCCCTGTATATAGATGTTTCCATGACTGCCCTCCCCTTCTATGTGGCCGGTTTCTGGATCCGACGGTATAATTTCTTTCTATATCCCAGCCATCGTTTCGACAAACTGATACCGGTTTTTATTGTATTGGCACTGGTGGTAATGTACTTTACCGCTACCACATTGGGTATGCGTACCAACAATTATACGGGAAATATTTTTCAAGTATATATCGCTGCGTTTGCAGGAATATTTATGATTATGTTACTTTGCAAAAAAGTGAAGAAGATAAAGGTTGTTTCTTACTTGGGACGATATTCAATTATCACCTTGAGTATTCATGGACCGATACTTCATTTTTTAGGTCCATTAGTCAGCCGTTATATTCACAATAGTTGGGCACAGGCAAGCGCACTTCTGCTTATAACATTAAGCATCTGCCTTCTGCTCACCCCCGTCTTTCTTAAAGTGATTCCACAAATGGTTGCACAGAAAGACCTGTTAAAAGTCAAACAAGATCATACTAAAAAGACAGTATATGAAGATAAACAGTAGCTATATCCTTTTGAAGGAAATTCGTTGTTACGCCTATCATGGAGTCGCACCGCAAGAAAATCTGATTGGAAATGAATATCTCATTGACCTGAAACTGAAAGTGGATATCAGCAAAGCTGCCCGGACAGATGAGGTTGCCGACACTGTCAACTATGCTGAAGTACATCAAGTGATAAAAAATGAAATGGCTATTCCGTCAAAGTTACTGGAGCATGTCAGCGGACGGATTATACAAAAACTCTTTGACCAATTCCCCTGTATTGAAGAAATCGAACTCCGGCTTTCCAAACGAAACCCACCGATGGGAGCAGATATAGAGTCCGCAGGAATTGAGCTACACTGCAGCAAGAAATAAGATAATCACAGCTAGAAATGAAACATAAATGACGAAATGCAGATAATACGATATTAATAAAGTAATCCGTATCATCTGCATTCCTTTTTTAAGCAAGATCTGCTTCTATTTTCACAGCCGTAAACTACCGGCTTATTTTCTCTTCTTTTTTCTTCGATTTACCGATTCGACAGCTTCCGTCACCACAGGTTTATTCTGGAAACGTTTTGTATAGCTGGAATAGTCCGGATGAATGCGTTCGTAATCAGGATCCATAAATAACGGACTGGAAATAATATGATCCGCCGTAGAACGGTTACAACAGAAAACAATATTTTCTACACCGGCCAAACGGGTTAATGCTTTTACATCCGTATCATGCGGTTGCAATGTCATAGGGTCCGTGAAGAAAAAAAGATAATCAATCTGCCCATCCACAATACGTGATCCCATCTGTTGGTCACCACCTAACGGACCTGATTTTAAAATCGTAAAATCCCACTCTTCATCAGGATGTTTCTCCTTCAATGCTTCCAATATCAAAGTACCCGTAGTACCTGTACAATAGAATTTATTACCCATCAACAGTTCCGAGTTCCACAGTACCCATTCGATGAGGTCTTTTTTCATTGCATCATGCGCTACCAGCCCGATGCCTCTTCTAACCTTTGATTTCATTTGCTATCCTTTTAAATCCGACAATTGAGAGAATCGTTTGCATCCCCTCGCATAAAACTGCCACAAGATACTACTTTTTGTCCGTTCAGGTATCGGATTCAAAGTTTTTTTTCTCATATTCTCTTCACGGGATAAAGAAAACGACGGACATAATCGTTTATACTCTTTCCGCGCACGCATCACAGCACTAGCATTATCCCAGTGCCCTTGCAACAAAAAATTGAACGCCGCCAGATAATCGAGACAAGTCCGGATATGCATCACTTTATTTAACTCCTCCTGTGGAAGATTCTTATAGAGCATGACAAGATTATTACGGAAATTAAGAAAGGTTTTATGAGGATTCTCTTTTTTAAGAGTAGCTCCCCCCACATGATAGACAATGCTTTGAGGTATACAGACAATCTCACGATTCCGTGAACGGAGTCGCCAGCACAAATCTATTTCTTCCATGTGAGCAAAGAAACGTCCATCCAATCCTCCGACATTCACATAATCAACGCGCCGGATAAACAATGCTGCCCCCGTGGCCCAGAAAACAGGAATTACTGTATCATACTGACCTTCGTCTTTCTCCACAACTCCCATGATACGCCCCCTACAAAAAGGATAACCGTATTTATCAATAAAGCCACCGGCTGCCCCGGCATATTCGAAATATTCTTTTTGCCGCTGGCTTCGTATCTTCGGCTGACAAGCAGCTACCTCCGGATGCTTATCAAGATAAGCAATCATTGGTTCCAACCAATGTTCCGTCACCTCGACATCCGAATTCAAAAGAACTACATATTCTGCGTCAACCTGCTGCAATGCTAAATTATATCCATCCGCAAAGCCATAATTCTGATCGAGTACAATCGTTCTGACAGAAGGAAATTCCTGTTGAAGCAAAGTAACGGAAGCGTCCGTAGAACCATTGTCAGCCACACAGACCTCGATCCCCTCCCCTGCCGAATACCGGACGACGGACGGAAGAAAAGTACGGAGCATATCACATCCGTTCCAATTTAAAATTACAACTGAAACTTTCATTGTTATTCCTTCTTCTTGTTCAATTCTTTCTCTTCTAATCGGTCAGCTTCTTCACGAGTCATTTTCCAACGTTTATGAGACCACAACCAATATGCCGGTTCTTTACGAATCGTCTGTTCTAATCTATGAGCAAACATTTCCGTGATTTCTCCTTCTCTTGTTTCTTTCGGTGTTTCCGTCATCAACTTGAACTCCGCTTCACAGTATCCTCTGCGATTCTTACTAAGTTCACAATAGAAAACAGGGAAATTCATCATTTTGGCAATTCGCTCCGCACCATTCAGAAAAGCAGTTTCCTGTCCTAAAAAAGTAGTCCAATATTTATCATATCCACTAGGCCATTGATCAGTAATCAAACCGACTACCATCTTTTTTCCATCATGTTTGAGCTTAATAATTTCACGGGCTGTAGAATGTTTCGGAATATTATACCCCCCGAAACGAGAACGAATACGTTTAAACAACTCATCCAAATATTTATCCCTCAACGGTTTATAAACCTGTACGGGAACATCCCCCGGTTTCATGATTGCTCCCATGCCTATCAACCACTCATAATTGGCATAATGAGGAATCATTACTATAATACCTCCATACTTTTCAGTCAGTTCAAGATATTGTTCCGTATTCTTATAAGTCATTCTCTCACAAAGTTCTTCAGCAGACATATGCAACAATTTCAAATCTTCAAGCATATAATCCGACAAATAGCGATAAAACTTGCGTTCTATCTGTAATCTCTCCGCATCAGTTTTTTCCGGAAATGATCTCAATAGATTTCCCCGAACTACTTTCCGACGATATTTTCCAACACGATACATCAGCAGATAATTAAAATCCGAAAGCATATATAAAACCCGGAACGGAAGAGCTGAAAACAGCCACATTCCACTGTATACCAACCAATAGATAAGTTTTGATTTCATAACTTATATCATAATTGTACCTTTAAGTGCTGTCATCTCCTCATTAAAATCTCCCAGACGTACATTAACCACCTGATTATCCAGCGAGTCATCACTTTCCACCTCTACACGAATATAATTCTCCGTAAATCCGTGCATCGGAGCACCAGCTTTCGATTTTTCCATCAACACCGGCATTGTCTGCCCGATATGACGTGCATAAAAAGCCTGTGTCTTTTGGTCCGATAGTGCCAACAGACGCTGACTACGCTGATGCTTCTCTTCCGGAGAAACCACATATTCTATTTTTAAGGCTTGCGTTCCGGGACGTTCGGAATAGCTAAACACATGCAACTGCGTCACATCCAGACCGTCAATAAACTGATAAGCCTGTTCAAAGTATTCGGGTGTTTCTCCACGGGTTCCCACAATCACGTCCACTCCGATAAAAGCATCCGGCATCACCTCTTTTATCTTCTTCACTTTCGAAGCAAAAAGAGCAGTGTCGTAACGACGGCGCATTAACTGCAAAACTTCATCGCAACCGGATTGCAAAGGGATATGAAAATGAGGCATAAAACTGCGGGAATGAGACACAAACTCGATAATCTCATCAGTCAACAGATTGGGTTCTATGGAAGAGATACGATAACGTTCGATTCCCTCTACCTGATCCAATGCTTTTACCAGATCAAAGAAACTCTCTCCTGTTGTTTTACCAAAATCTCCGATATTCACTCCGGTCAGAACGATTTCTTTTCCACCTTCAGCAGCTGCCTGCCGGGCCTGCTCAACCATGGAAGCAATAGTCCCGTTACGACTTCGCCCGCGGGCGAAAGGAATCGTGCAATATGAACAGAAGTAATCGCATCCATCCTGCACCTTCAAGAAGAAACGGGTACGGTCTCCCCGTGAACACGAGGGAGAAAACGAACGGATATCTTTGGTTGTAGTAGTGATAGCCTCTCCTTTTTCATGCTTTTGGAGGTCGCCCAGATATTGAAGTAGTTCTCCCTTCTGTTCCGCTCCCAGCACTACATCTACTCCATCAATCTTTGCCACGTCGCCGGGCTTCAATTGCGCATAACATCCGGTCACTACCACAAAAGCACCGGGATGCTGCTTTACCAGGCGATGAATGGCTTGCCGGCATTTTTTATCCGCCATCTCCGTCACCGAACAGGTATTTACCACACAGATATCTGCTTTCTCTCCTTTGCGCGCAGTCCGGACTCCTGCCTCACGCAGGATTTTACCGATAGTTGAAGTCTCTGAAAAATTTAATTTGCAGCCTAAAGTATAATAAACGGCTGTCTTATTTTGAAATACAGTGGTATCTATCATAAGCTGTTATAAACACATTAACTTTGCAAAGTTACACATTATTATCAGTAAAACACTTTAGGATACGAAAGTTTATTCCTATTTTTGCACAATTCACTAAAAAACGTGCAATGATTAAAGAGAATTTCATTAAACTATACGAAAATAGTTTTCGTGAGAATTGGGATCTGCCTTGTTATACTGATTATGGAGAAGATACCCAATACACATACGGTGAGGTAGCTGAAAAAATCGCCCGTTTACATCTGTTATTCAAACATTGTAGCCTTCGCAGAGGAGATAAGATTTCAGTTATCGGCAAAAATAACGCTCATTGGTGCATCGCCTATATGGCAACGATCACATACGGAGCGATCATTGTCCCTATCCTTCAAGATTTTACGCCTAATGACGTTCATCATATCGTCAATCATTCCGAATCTGTATTCCTGTTCACCAGCGACAGCATTTGGGAGAATTTGGAAGAGGAAAAATTAACGGGACTACGGGGAGTATTCTCATTGACTGATTTCCGGTGTCTTTATCAACGTGACGGGGAAACCATACAGAAGTTTCTGAAAAATACCGATAAAGAGATGCATGCTTTGTATCCGAAAGGATTTACCCGTGAAGATGTTCAGTACACCACTTTATCCAATGACAAAGTGATGCTGTTAAATTACACTTCCGGAACCACTGGTTTCAGTAAGGGTGTGATGCTGACAGGAAACAATCTTGCCGGCAATGTCACTTTCGGTATTCGTACCGAACTCCTTAAAAAAGGGGATAAAGTGCTTTCTTTCCTTCCCCTCGCCCACGCATACGGTTGCGCATTCGACTTTCTGACAGCAACGGCTGTCGGCACCCATGTCACTTTGCTTGGAAAAACGCCTTCTCCTAAAATTATAATGAAAGCTTTTGAGGAAGTGAAACCTAACCTTATTATTACTGTCCCGCTAGTGATTGAAAAGATATATAAGAATATTATCCAGCCACTCATTAATAAAAAAGGTATGAAGTGGGCACTCAATATCCCTCTGCTCGACACCCAAATCTACAACCAGATACGTAAAAGACTGATTGATGCACTGGGAGGACGGTTTAAAGAGATCATTATCGGTGGCGCCGCTATGGATAAGGAAGTAGAAGAATTCTTCTACAAAATCAAATTCCCTTTTACCATCGGTTATGGAATGACAGAATGCGGTCCGCTTATCAGCTACGCCCCCTGGGATGAATTTGTACTAGGTTCTTCCGGAAAGATTCTAGATATAATGGAAGCACGTATCTATAAGGAAACCCCGGAAGCAGAAACCGGAGAAATCCAGGTTCGGGGAGAAAATGTGATGGTGGGCTACTACAAGAACCAGGAAGCAACGCAGGAAGTATTCACGCAGGACGGCTGGCTACGTACCGGCGACCTCGGTTCCATGGACAGCAACGGAAATATTTTCATCCGGGGACGACTCAAGACTATGATCTTAAGTTCTAGCGGACAGAATATCTTCCCCGAAGAGTTGGAAACCAAACTGAATAACCTGCCTTTCATTCTCGAAAGTCTTGTTATCGAACGCAATAAAAAATTAGTGGCACTTGTTTATGCCGATTACGAAGCGTTGGATTCTCTCGGATTAAATAATCCGGATAACCTGAAAACAATCATGGATGAAAATCTTAAGAACCTGAACAGCAACGTAGCCGCTTATGAGAAAATCAGCAAGATCCAACTCTACCCTACTGAATTTGAAAAAACGCCCAAAAGAAGCATAAAAAGATACTTATATAACAGTATTGCTGTCGATTAGCATGTTCTAAAACATATAAAAAGGGGAGAAAAGTGGCCAGTTACAAAAAAAAATATAAAAAAAGTTGGCGTTTCGAGAACAACATATTGAAAAAGTACATACCTTTGCATCGTTTTAATAAAGCAATTGATTGTATTACGTTTTTAAAAAGCAAAGAAAATGAAAAAATTAGTTTTGATGGCCGTAGCTATCGTAGCAGTATCATTCGCATCATGTGGTAACAAAGCAGCTGACGCAGCAAAAGCAACTCAGGATTCTATCCGTATCGCTGACTCAATCGCAGCAGTAGAAGCAGCAGCTCTTGAAGCTGAACAAGCAGCAGCCGCAGCAGCAGATTCTTTGAATGCTGATAGCACTGCAACTGAAACTGTAGCTGAATAATTCAGAAACAGCTTAGAGAGAATTGAAAGTCTGCCATGCGAAAGCATGCACAGACTTTTTTTTATGCCTTTATTTTAGCAAGCCACACGTTATTTAGCGTATGAACTTTTCACAAAAGGAGCGTTCAATAAATAATCCAGACTTTCTTCTACACTTTCCTCTACCGGAACACTATACTTTTCGATTTCAGCAACGAGATAAT
Organism: Bacteroides sp. MSK.20.12; assembly: GCF_019052435.1. Lineage (NCBI taxonomy): Bacteria > Pseudomonadati > Bacteroidota > Bacteroidia > Bacteroidales > Bacteroidaceae > Bacteroides > Bacteroides sp. MSK.20.12. Next base: position 71,537 of record NZ_JAHQVH010000015.1, read on the forward strand.
TAACGCCTGCAGTTTTTGCATTCTTAAAGATAGCATCAAAACCGACCATTCCACTTTGTCCAATCTCTCTGTGATCTTTCACATGGAATATCTGGAAGCGACCGGGATATTTATTAAAATAATCAACAGGACTGTTTTGTCCGCGAACTACCCAATAAAGGTCCATCTGGAAGAAAACATATTCAGGATTCGTATGTTCCAACATATAATCATACATCACTTTATCTTCTACCTTCTGAAATTCATGAGCGTGATTATGATATCCGAACGACAAACCTTGTTGTTTGCAACGCTTGCCTATTTCATTATAATATGCACAATATGTTTCTAAATCCTTGAGCGTCTTAGGTACATCCATCCATGGAGCTACAATATATTTCATACCGGCAGCTTTGTGATCGGCAATACATTGATCCCACCATTCAAGTGACTTTGAATAGTCGCCGGAAGCCAATTCTTCTTTAGACAATTGTCTTGTACAATGTGAAGACAAAACTTTTAATCCTGCCGATTCGACATCTTTCTTAAATTGTTGGGGAGTACGATCATAAAACTTACCGTTGTTATAATTGGCTGCTTCAACACCGGTATATCCCATGTTTGCCAATTTCTTCAGAAGAGCAGTATAAGTGGGGTCACACTTACCATTTTTGTTGTCTACCTTGTTTAATATATCTCTGACAGAATAGAGCTGAATTGCTACTTCTTTTTTAGCTTTTTTCTTGGTTTGTGCCGTTACTGCCAGTGGAATCATGAAAAGAGCAGCCAATGCACAGATATAAATTCTAGTTTTCATATAATAGATATTAGTGTGGGTTACAATTATTCAGGTTTACATAGAAAAAAACAGGCACGGATTACACAGACTTCACGGTTACTCCATGGCAATCGCCATTCAAAAAAAACGTGAAATACACGTAACCCGTGCCTTTCTTTATTGCTATTCGATTAGTCCAAAACTTTCACGCGGATGTTACGGAACCAAACATCGTCACCGTGATCTTGCAAACCAATGAAACCTTCGTGATTTTCGCCACCGCAATTATTCAGCAATTCAAATGCCAAAGGCCATTTTTCTTCACTGAACTTACTTGCTTGCAACATATCAGTCCATTGTTTTGTCCACAAATGATATTCAAGTACGTTTTCATCGTTTTGTCCGTGAACAACAGTGCCTTTATAAACCATAATCTTAGCCTTGTTCCATTCGCCAAACGGTTTAGAGTTTTGAGGAACTGCCGGAATCATGTCATACAAAGAAGCCGACTGACGATTGTTGTCCTTACCCAATTTTGCATCCGGATGATTGGCATTGTCCAACACCTGATATTCGGGCGCGGAAATATAAATAGGCTCAAGCACATCATTACCGTCTTTATCTTTCGATGTAACTTCCTGAGCTAAATAGAAAATACCGGAGTTACCACCTTTAGAAACCTTCCACTCCATCTCCAGTTCGAAGTTTTTAAACTTGTGAGCAAAGATCAGGTCACCACCATCACCGTCTTGAGCTTCACCGCCACCAGAACCGTTGAATTTGATACAACCGTCTTCAATTGTCCATTTAGAAGGAACACGGTCTTTTCCATAACCACGCCATCCGTTAAATGTTTCGCCATCAAAGATTGTGATATAACCATTTTCATCAACAGGCAGATTCAAGCTATCTGTTTCTGCCGCTTTCAATGATTTAGAGTAAGTCAACGCAACTTTTTGCTCTTCCGGAGCATTTGCTTTCTTCTGACCACCGCAAGAAGCGAAAACGCCTGCAGCAAGACAACAACAAGCTAATGGATAAAATACTTTTTTCATGATATCAACTATTTAATTTTTAATCTTTAATTTTTAATCTACTTTTATCTTGGCATATCAGGCAGTCTCCAGCCTTCACGATAATTATGTTTCACTAATTCAGCCGCAAACTGTTTTGCATTGATCGGATCTGTCCATGTCTTATCAAATGTAGGATGACCATTATGAATCTTGAATCCGTCTTTGATAACAGTACGAATGGTTTCGTTATCACCGATATTTGTAAAACACATGTTAGCTCCATCCCACTCGAGAGTCTTATTCAGAGCTTGCAAACGAATAGCCAATACACCCATTGCTACCATTTCATTCATAGGTCCGGCTTCTGAGAAGTCAGATTTAGTCATGATACGATTAGATTTATCTTCTTTACATGCACGTACCCAATCCATTTCGTGACCACCATTCATTGCTTTAGGAACACGACGGCAAACCTTCGGTGCATTTGGTTTACGACCTGAAAGCAACCAAGGATTCTGTCCATAACATCCGCAAATCAATGTATCTTTTGTTCCGTGGAAAATAGTCAAACCACCACCGCTCTGCATCAGTTGTTTTCCTTCTGGGAATCCTTTCGGACGTTCTGGCATCATACCGCCATCATACCAATGTATTTCCACTTCAGGCATAGCTACTTTCGGCATATTTTCACGAGCAGGGAAAATCATTTTCACGTGTTGTGCCTGTGGAGCACAAGCATTCAACAATAATGTCGATGAACCTTCCACTTTGGTAGGATACTGCAATTTCAATGCTTTAAACGGCTGATGCAAAATATGACAAGCCATATCACCCAATGCACCTGTTCCGTAATCCCACCATCCACGCCAGTTCCAAGGATGGTAAATAGCATTATAAGGATTCATTTTAGCAGGACCTGTGAATAAATCCCAATTCAATGTGCTAGGAATTTTATCAACCTTTTCAGGAACATTCAATCCTTGAGGCCAAATAGGACGGTCTGTTGCACATTCAACTTTCGTTACGTCACCGATTTCACCATTCCAAATCCATTCACATACTAAATCCGTACCTTCATCCGATGCCCCCTGATTACCCATTTGGGTAACCACGCCCGTTGATGCAGCCAGTTTTGTCAACAAACGAGATTCATAAACAGAGTGGGTCAATGGTTTCTGACAATATACATGTTTTCCCATTGTCATTGCGTCAGCAGTGATAATAGCATGAGTATGGTCGGCAGTTGCGATAATCACACCGTCGATAGATTTACCCATTTCATCATACATCTTACGATAGTCCCAGTATTTTTTAGCCTTGGGGAATTCGTCGAACACGCCTTTTGCGTACTTCCAATCCACATCACAAAGAGCCACAATATTTTCAGTGCCCTTTACGTGATTAATGTTGGCATGTCCCATGCCACCAATACCCACAGCTGCAAGATTCAGTTTATCAGTAGGCGAAATATGCCCGTGACTCATACCTAAAATTGTACTGGGAGCAATGGTTATACCTGCTAAAGCAGCGGCTCCCGTTTTGAGAAATTTTCTCCTCGAAATGTTTGACATGATTTTATTTGTTTAAGGGTTAATAATCTTTGGAAGGTTGCCGTGCAACAATCCATATCCATTTTTCATGTTTTTTCTTCGTTCGCGTATTTGCTCCAAAGTGCGCAAATTACCAATAGCGGGCAAATCGTGTTTGCGGGTATCTTTCAAGAATGTCCATGCATATTCGGATGCAATAGCCGAATCGCGCATTAGCGGTAATCGTGAACTGCGTTTTCCGGTTTCTACCGAATCAGCAAACAGGTCACACAACACGTCTATATTCTTGCCGCCGAAAGGTTTCTCTACACGGATGGTCTGATTGACACCGTGTAGGTCGACAACAGCAGTATTGAAGTCATGCGTCATACGCACAACCCCTTTTGTACCTATAATATCTACATACGAATTATGTGTCTGGTCTTTAGATAATTGCCCATAAACAAATCCTTGGGTAATATCAAAAACGACCCCATTTTGAAAAGTTCCGTGACATTGCACCCACCAAGGATCTTTATAGTTCCACATATTCACTCCCTGGGCATTCCATGTTCTATAATCACATCCTGCATACCAACGGGTAATATCTACGTAGTGCATTCCACAATCATGGAAAGCAGGTCCCTCATACTCATGACCTTCACCTGGTGCCAAGCCGGGAGTCATGTGACAAATACGAATAATAGCCAGCTCTCCGATTTCCCCTTGCTGGATATATTCCTTCATTAAATTATGATACCAGGAATTTCGCAGATACAGATTTACCGTAGAAATGAGATTTGTGTTTTCTGTCATTTCTACAACTTTCCACTCATTTTCCATTGTATCTGCAACTGGTTTTTCTGAAATAATGTGTTTGCCGTAACGAATAGCTTTTTCTATTTGTTCCATCCGCGAGTCAGCCAAAGTGAAAAGCCCGACTACCTGCACACTTTCATCCTCAAAAATCTTTTGATTATCTTCTACTATAATAGAGTTAGGGGAAAGCTTTTTAGCCAACTGACGTGATGCCGGATCGGTATCACAAATATAAGCAATATTCCACCGATCACTTTTAGTCATCGCTTCCCAGTAGAATCTTCCCATCCTACCAAAACCGATAATTCCAACTTTAATTCTCGTGTCTACTGAAGATTGCGTGTTCATAATTAAACATAGTGAATTTAAGTACAAATAATAGATAAAACATCAACTTCTAACTACCAAACTGATGAGCTAAAAACTGATATTGCAAATCTAGCCAAATAAATAACGGCTTATTTGACTTACACTACTTTATGTAGATATAAAAATAGCATTTTTTACTATTAATCAACAACTTAGCTAACTTGACACATCAAAAAAATGTAGATGATTTGGAAAGTATTATAATGTTAAAATGATAATTATGTCTCTTGTGTTGAACTAATTTTCATAATTTCATTCTCAAATTCATCCCTGTCGACGGCTGCCTTATTTCTCATTTTCGTACGATAATTATAAACCGTACTTGTAGAGCAACGGAGAAAGTTCGCTATCTTTCCACTATCCGTAATACCCAAGCGTAATAAAGCATAAATACGAAGTTCTCTATTCAATAAAGCATCCGGTTTTAAAATAATTTTCTCTTCATCTTTCAACAGAGCGTTAAAATCAGAAACAAAAGTAGGATACAAACCCAAGAAGACCTTATCAAAACGAGTATATAAAGCGCTAAGTTCATCGTCGATAAGCGCAGATGATTTTAGCTTCTTAATCAGTTCATCATAGTATTTATTAATAGCTATTTTATACAGCATATTCTGATATTTCTCCATTTTATGGATATAGCTAAAGCATACGTCAAAGAATTCGGCTATATAATACTCCTTTATACTATTAATTTCGCACAACTGATTATTTGTATCATTCAGTTGGCTGTTCATGCTATTCAGTTTGTTGTTCAATCGCAAAAGTTCCTCATTACTCTGTGCCAATGCCTGTTTTATTTTCAACGTCTTTTTCATCTGAATATAGATGAAAAGCACCAACAGGACTAAAAGAAAAAGGATAATACTTGTAGAAATAAGAAAAGTAGTCAGATGCGACCGTGATCTGGCCTGCTCCGCCTGATAAGCTGTATTAATAATAGAATTAAATTTATAAATTTCGATGGCACGGAAATGAATACCGGAAGATATAACGTCATCGATAGCAGACTGTGTAAATTTAAAGGCATCAGCTAAATTCTGTTCATCATAGGCTATCAATGCAAGAGATTGCAGGGATGCATTTTCCCGCGTAGCATTCCGGGTATCGGCTATTGCCGACAACATCAGGTATTTTTTTTCCTCATCATACTTTTTCTGATGGTGACATAACCTAGAATACGAATGAGTTATCATGGCATAATTAGGCGTCCCCACTTCTTCAATCTCCAACAGTTCCTTAAAAATCTCTTTCGATTTCAATGTATCACGCCAAATATAATAAGAAGCCTGGGACATTCGATAATCCCAAGAAGTGTGGTCAATGAGGGCAAACAGAGAATCTTGATAAGCAGCCTGCTGCTTACCATACAGATTATTGGCGACAGAAATCGAATAGTGTCCCCAAAAACTGGAATAAGTTTGATAATAGTTTATTAATAAATCTCTGGGAAGTTCTGAAGTCTTTATACTTTTCAAAATAATCTCCGCTTCGCGGAACCTGCCACACATCGAATATAAAAGGCTAAGATGTAAAGACGACTGGTTGGTGAAATAAGGTCTATTCAACTGGCGGGAAATCTCAATATTGCGATCAACATAATGGATGGCTGAATCAATATGAAACTTTTTATATTCATTATATAACCGTAGATTGATTCTATATTCTCCTTCAAGAGTCAAACCGGGACTTCTCAACATACATTTTATCCGGTTTATCCGATCCTCTTTCTCTTTAACAAAGACGTGTTTTTCATCTATCACTCTACGCAAAGAATCAGTCAATAGTTTCAACTCATTATTTGCATAAAGAACACTGCCAATTCCCAAAGCAATCAGCAGAAGCAAAAACCTCTTCTTTAGAAAACAATAGTTGAATTTCATAATAGTAATAGCAAAGATAACAAAAAAAAGCGATTTATTCGTTCAGAACAAATCGCTTTTCATATATGAAGTAAATTTGCTCTTATTCAGCAACTACCTCGAAAGGAATTTCTACCGAAACCTCCTTGTGAAGCTTAACGATAGCCTTGTAGCTACCAACTTCTTTCACAGCGTCTTTTACAACGATGATCTTTCTGTCAACTTCATGACCCAGTTTAGACAATGCTTCAGCAATCTGGATGTTACCAACAGAACCGAAGATAGTACCGGTTGAGCTAACTTTAGTTGCGATAGTCAAAGAAACGCCTTCCAACTTAGCAGCCATAGCTTCAGCATCTTTCTTGATTTTCTCAAGTTTGTGAGCGCGCTGTTTCAGTTCTTCAGCCAACATTTTCTTTGCAGAAGGAGAAGCGATGATAGCTTTTCCAGTCGGGATCAGATAATTACGACCGTATCCGGATTTCACGTTTACGATATCGTTCTTATAACCCAAGTTTACTACGTCTTCTTTTAATATAATTTCCATACTTTTCCTCCTTCTTATTTCATCATGTCAGTTACATAAGGCAGCAATGCCAAGTGACGAGCTCTCTTCACAGCCTGCGCGATACGACGTTGGAACTTCAAAGAAGTACCTGTAATACGACGCGGAAGGATTTTTCCTTGTTCATTCAAGAATTTCTTCAAGAATTCAGGATCTTTGTAGTCGATATACTTAATACCACTCTTTTTGAAACGGCAGTACTTTTTCTTCTTAACGTCTACTGACGGCGGAGTTAAATATCTGATTTCTGATTGAACTTGTTGTGCCATGATTAATCCTCCTTTTTGTTTGATTTAACACTTCTTCTTTTTGCAGCGTATTCAGCAGCATACTTATCCATCTTGAAAGTCAAGAAACGGATTACGCGTTCATCACGACGGAAATTAATTTCCAGCTTGTCAATTACAGTAGGATCTGCATTGAACTCAATCAGTTGATAAAAACCTGTAGACTTTTTCTGAATTGGGTAAGCCAATTTCTTCAGTCCCCAGTTTTCTTCATTAATAATCTCAGCACCTTCAGCTTGAAGAACGCCTTTGAATTTTTCTACCGCTTCCTTCATCTGAACATCAGATAAAACGGGAGTTAAAATGAAAACGGTTTCGTATTGATTCATACTTCGTTTAATTAAATAAATAAATTATTTGATTTTAAATGCGGGTGCAAAGTTAGACATTTTATTTTGAACTACAAATATTTAATCTTTTTTTGTATCCGAAGATAGGATTTATCCGGGAAGAGACTTACCTTTGCAAAGTTGTTTAAACAATAATTTCATGATAGAGCAATTTAATTTCGACATTCGACTTATATTTGCCATATTAAATGGCAAAGTTTCTGCGGCAATCAACCGGAAACTGTACCGTAACTTCCGTCAGAACGGATTGGAAATCAGTCCCGAACAATGGACGGTACTCATTTTCCTGTGGGAAAAAGACGGCGTGACGCAACAAGAGTTGTGTAATGCAACTTTTAAAGACAAGCCCAGCATGACCCGTTTGATAGATAATATGGAACGGCAACATCTTGTTGTGCGCATTTCCGATAAAAAAGACCGCCGCACTAATCTGATCCATCTGACCAAAGACGGGAAAGAACTGGAGGAAAAAGCGCGTGTCATTGCCGGACAGACTCTGAAAGAGGCTCTTCACGGTATCACTCTCGACGAATTGAGCATTGGACAGGAGGTACTGAAAAAGGTGTTCTACAATACAAAAGATTAGATAGAAGAACTTCTCTCCAAATCATAAAATCCACTAAATCGTGCATTTATAATGGAATTTTTATCCAAATAATTTCGCCCGTTAAAGAATTATGCTTTAATTTGTGACTGGAATATTATAATCTATTAAAATACACACACATGAAAGGTTTATTAAAGAACTTAGGATTGATATTAATCTTGGTCGGAGTAGTCATCCTGCTGGCTTGTTCCTTTACAGGAAATGTAAACAACAACGCCATCCTGGGTACTTCAGTAGTACTTGTAGTACTGGGACTCATTTCTTATATTGTTATTAATAAGAAGATCGCTGATTAATTTCGCAAAATCAATAAAAAATCCCGGAAACGAATGTTCCCGGGATTTTTTATTTAGAGTTATCTCAAACGCAATCATTAAGATTCAACTTCCGGAGTAATCAGCTTATAGCCTTTTCCGTGAATATTGATAATTTCGATTGAATCGTCTTCTTTCAGATGCTTACGCAACTTCGTGATATACACGTCCATACTACGGGCATTGAAATAGTTATCGTCAATCCAGATTGTTTTCAGAGCGAAGTCACGTTGCAAAATCTCATTGGCATGTGCACAAAGCAATCCGAGCAGTTCAGACTCTTTGGTAGTCAGCTTAGTTTGTTTGCCTTCTGACGACAGAATTTGTTTCTGTGTGTCGAAAGTAAACTTACCAATCTTATAGATATTGCTTTCTTTGTTCTTCTTTCCACGAACACGTCTCAAGATCGCTTCAATTCTGAATGTCAATTCTTCCATACTAAACGGTTTGGTGATATAATCATCCGCACCGATTTTAAAGCCTTCCAGGATATCTTCTTTCAGCGTTTTGGCCGTCAGGAAGATAATAGGAATTTCAGCATTTGCTGCACGGACATCCTGTGCCAGTGTGAATCCGTCTTTTTTAGGCATCATCACGTCAAACACGCACAAGTCATATTTATTCTTCAAGAAAGCCTTATAACCGGCTTCTCCATCAGGATATAACTCAGCAGAATAACCTTTTGCCTGTAGATATTCTCTTAAAAGCATGCCAAGATTTTCGTCATCCTCGCACAATAAAATACGCAGTTTCTCGTCCATATCAATTATTTTTTAATAAAGGTAATGCAATAATAAATTTAGTTCCCACGTTCAGGTCGCTTTCCGCCCGGATGGTTCCCTTATGATCCAATATAATTTTTCTCACATAAGCCAATCCCAGTCCAAAGCCCTTCACATCGTGCAGATTACCCGTATGTACACGATAGAACTTTTCAAATATCTTTTTCAGGTTCTCTTTTTTGATACCGATACCATTATCCTGTATCGAAATCATCAGTTTACCCGACTCATTCCACGTTCTCACTTTCAGTTCCAGATCCTCTTCCGGTTTCTTATATTTCACCGCGTTATCCATCAGATTAAAGATTACATTCGTGATATGCATCTCGTCTGCAAATATAACAGGATCGGTGGCCTCAAGGTTCGATGTTATCTTACCATTATACCGTTCCACTTTCAGCGCAAAGGTATTGACAACTCCTGCTATTAATTCATTCGCATCAATCTCCTTCATCTTCAAAGTGGCCTTCTGACGTTCGAACATCGACATCTGGAGTACCTTTTCCACCTGGAAGCGCAAGCGCTTGGTTTCATCATTAATCACTCCCGATATATGCTGGAACATCTGCGGCGATTTCCCCACCGCGGGATCTTTCAACATCTGGGCTGCTAATGAAATGGTAGATATCGGTGTTTTAAATTCGTGCGTCATATTATTGATAAAGTCATTCTTCATTTCCGTCAGTTTCTTTTGCCGGAATACGATATAAATCGTAAAGATGAATGTCACTAACAATACCAGTGTAAATATCAGCGACGGAATCATGAAACTGATGGAGTCAAAGATATAATCTTTCTTCCCCGGAAAGTGTACTTTCAAGATACTCATTTTTGCAGGCGGGTCATTCTTGAACAATGCCTGCTGATAAGCGTCTTCACTTCCCTTTGCCTCATAATCCGCACAACGGTAGACTTCCCTTCCGTCTTTGTCGATCACCGTAAAGTGATAAGGCAAATCTATACTATTATTATATAAGCTCGATTTCAGATAGTCATCCAGTTCTTTAAACCGTACTCTGTCTCCAATCGACTTGTCACTTCCCCGGTAAATCATCTGCCAGGCCACTTCATCGAGTAATGCCCGTTGATACATATACCGATTCTTGATGGCTTCCACTAATGAACGCGAAGTTTCCGGAATAGTCTTTGTCCCCCTGTAAGGAGAAATCATAGCCTTCGGAAGCTCGGAGGGCTTAGTGGTCATCACTTTCAGCTCAAAATCCGAATATACTTTTCCATCCTTAGACTTCACTGTAAACCGCTGCGTTTGCTGAATCAAGTTGTCTTGTTGTATGGAAGCATTATTCGCAATCAGCGCCTTTCTTTCTGCTTCTGAAATATCTTCGATCAACCAACGTCTGGTCTCTGCATATTCCACATCCTTGGAAACCTGATCCAGGCTATTGCGTACAGCCGAATCAAACTGTTCCTTACGGGTTTTCATCATTTCCTCTATATAACTTACCTGCAAATACAGCAAGCTAAGGAAGGAAAGCCCCATTACAATACCTAATATCCAAATTGTTGACTTCTTCATAGCAACAAAATTAACACTCCCTAATTAACACTCCTAATGCATTAACTTGATTTAACCGGAACTTCCCGGAAATTAACCGTAAGGAGCTATTTAGGTTGTATTCTGATTACTACAACAATAAAACCCCTCCTTTGGTTTGCAAATTTAATAAAAAATTAAATCTTCTCCTTGTGTTTTTCCATCTTTATTAATCATAGTTAAACAAAAACCGCCCCCTTTTACTTAAAAAAGGCGGCGGTTTTAACGTTTTAGTTGATTCTTTATGCCTAACAGATGATAAATACCGAATATTATAGTGAATATTCAATCAATTATCACCTATCATTTATACTTATTCTTCAGTTTGTTTAGCTTCAAAGTCCTTCATTAACTTATCTTGAACATCCGTCGGCACAAGCTCATAACTAGAGAATTTCATAATGAACGAAGCACGTCCACCCGTGAGAGAGCTAAGCGCCGTAGAATAAGATGACATTTCTTTCAAAGGTACTTTCGCAACCAGTTTCTCAAAACCTTTTTCACTACTCATACCCATAATCATGGCACGACGTCCCTGCAGATCTCCCATCACATCTCCCATCCTATCAGACGGAACGAACACTTCTACATCATAAATCGGTTCCAGAATTTTCGGACCGGCATTCTTGAACGCTTCACTAAAGGCATTACGTCCGGCAAGCATAAAGGAGATTTCATTCGAATCTACCGGGTGCATCTTACCATCGTAAACAATAACGCGCACGTCACGAGCATACGAACCCGTCAACGGTCCTTGCTCCATACGAGACATAATACCTTTCATAATAGCAGGCAAGAAGCGGGCATCGATAGAACCACCGACGATACTGTTAACAAACACCAGTTTACCACCCCATTCCAATGGTATCTCTTCCGTACCTCTCACGGTAATCTTAAATTCCTGTCCATTGAACTTATACGTTTCAGGCACAGGCATACCCTCTTTATAAGGTTCTACGATCAGGTGAACTTCACCAAATTGACCGGCACCACCGGACTGTTTCTTATGACGATAGTCGGCACGGGCAGCCTTTGTAATCGTTTCACGATATGGAATCTTCGGTTCTTCATATTTTACCTGAAGTTTTTCGTTGTTTTCCAAACGCCATTTCAAGGTACGAAGATGGAATTCTCCCTGACCGTGTACCAAAGTCTGTTTCAGTTCTTTTGATTGCTCAATCACCCAGGTAGGATCTTCTTCGCGCATACGGTTCAGGATACTCATCATCTTTTCCACATCCGCTTCATTCACCGGCTTAATGGCACGGGTATATTTAGAGTTCGGATATTTGATAAAATTGAATTTGTAGTCACAATCCTTACCGTTCAGCGTATTACCGGTTTTCACGTCTTTCAGTTTCACGGCAGCACCGATATCACCGGCCTGCAATTCTTCCACCTTGACACGGTTACCACCGGCTACCACATAGATTTGCGCGATACGTTCCTTCGAACCACGGTCGGCATTCAGCAAATCGTCTCCCTCATGAACTTTACCGCTCATTACTTTAAAATAGGAAACTTCACCGATATGCGGTTCCACACTTGTCTTGAAGAAATAAAGAGATTCCGGTCCATTGGAGTCCGGAGCCACTTCTTTACCTTCCGTATTCTGTACCTTCGGCATTTCAGATACAAAAGGAACAACGTTACCCAAGAATTCCATCAAACGGCGAACGCCCATATCTTTACCTCCACAGACGCAAAATACAGGGAACATACCTCTGGCGATCAATCCCTTACGGATGCCTTCACGCATTTCGTCTTCTGACAGGGAATCTTGCTCGAAGAATTTCTCCATCAGATTTTCATCATTCTCGGCAGCAGCTTCTACCAATGCTTTGTGCATTTCCATAGCCTTATCCATTTCTTCTGCCGGAATATCTTCGATTGTCGGAGCCCCTCCTTCGGGTTTCCACGAGTATTTCTTCATCAACAATACGTCGATCAGCGCATTAAAGCCCGGACCGGTAGCTATCGGATATTGGATGGGAACAACTTTAGAGCCGTATGCCTCTTTCAGCTGTTCGAGGATATTATCATAATCGCATTTTTCATTATCAAGCTGGTTGACTAGAAAAATAACAGGTTTATTCAGCTTTTCTGTATAACGGAAGTGATTTTGTGTACCGACTTCGACGCCGTATTGGCCATTGAGAAGGATAATTGCTGTGTCGGTCACATTTAGTGCAGTCACTGTGCTGCCTACGAAGTCGTCCGATCCCGGACAGTCAATAATATTAAGTTTTTTGTTATTCCATTCTACATGGAGAACGGTGGAGAAAACGGAGTAACCATACTCTTGTTCAACAGGAAAATAATCGCTAACTGTGTTTTTTGCGGCAACAGATCCGCGACGTTTTATAACACCACTCTCGAAAAGCATCGCTTCCACGAGAGTGGTTTTCCCAGAGCCAGAACTTCCCAACAAGGCAATGTTCTTGATTTCATTAGTCTGATATACTTTCATAATATATAAGATTTTAGTAATTACTCAGTATGTTTCTCACATACCATTAATTTTGTGATGCGCAAATTAGGGATTAATTGGGGGAAAAGCAACACTTATGGCAGTGTTACTAAACAATGTTATGTAACACATCTTTAACATGAACATTTTCGAAACGGGTTAAAAATTATTTTCGCATGGCTATAAACTAATTTCATAGTTGCAACGAGTAATCCGGCACGATGTTATTTTTAGTTGTTTTCCTTTCATACAATAGTTTCCCCGTTGCCTAATCAGTTTTCGTTTGACTTAAGTCAAGCGATAGTTTAACTTAAGTCATTCTATCGTTTGACTTAAGTCAAACGAAAACCCGGCTACAAGTGCGAATCTTATTTATAAAAGAAAAGATCTTAAATTCAGCATTGCAGGAAATTATCTTCTACTAATCGATGGGGAATTATCTATTTAGCGTATTCCTACCCCAGTATAAATAATTTCCGTCAACTGCTTTTTTGATATATCTAATAATAGTCTTACTTTTACACCCACAAACCCAAACAGCATAGCTATGGCAGGTATCTATCTTCATATTCCTTTTTGCAAAACTCGCTGCATCTACTGCGACTTCTACTCAACCACTCGCAGCGAACTCAAAACCCGTTATGTACAGACTCTCTGCCGGGAGTTGGCGATGCGTAAAGAATACCTGAAAGGAGAAGATATAGAAACTATTTATTTCGGTGGCGGAACCCCGTCTCAACTGGAAAAAGAGGATTTTGAACAAATATTTGATACCATCCGCAAGCACTACGGATTGAATCATTGCCAGGAAATCACGCTGGAAGCTAATCCGGATGATTTATCGCAGGAATATCTGGAAATGCTTTCCTCACTTCCTTTCAACCGCCTCAGCATGGGAATACAGACTTTTGATGACGCTACGCTCAAACTATTGAGACGCCGCCACAATGCCCGTACAGCCATCGAAGCAATTGACAGATGCCGGAAAACCGGTTTCCAGAACATCAGTATCGACCTAATTTACGGATTGCCCGGAGAAATAAAAGAACGATGGGAAAACGATCTCCGCCAGGCTATCAGTCTGAATGTAGAGCATATCTCCGCCTATCACTTGATTTATGAGGAAGATACACCTATATATAATATGTTAAAACAGCACCAGATATCCGAGGTAGACGAAGACTCCAGTTTAGAATTTTTCACATTACTGATAGAGCATTTGCAGAAAGCAGGATTTGAACACTATGAGATTTCCAATTTCTGCCGCCCCGGAAAATATTCCCGCCACAATACTTCCTATTGGAAAGGAATAGCTTATCTGGGATGCGGACCATCGGCACATTCTTTTGACGGAATGACACGGGAATGGAATGTGTCTTCAATCGACACCTATATAAAAGGTATAGAAGAAGACTGCCGTGCTTTCGAGACAGAGTATCTAGACCCAACCACCCGCTACAACGAATTTATTATCACTACCATACGTACCGTATGGGGAACACCTATAGAGAAACTGAAACAGATGTTCGGCAATGAAATGTGGGAGTATTGTCAAAAAATGGCTGCACCTTATCTGAAAAATGGTAAACTGGAGGAATACAACGGAGCTTTGCGCCTGACGCGTGAAGGTATTTTTATTTCCGACAGCATAATGAGTGATTTACTTTGGGTAGACTAACCAAACAAACAAAAAGCCGATGACCGAATCAGAAGTAAGAAAGTTATTGCGGCAAATGAAAGAACTGGATTCGCAAACTGCTTTCCGGGACTTTTACAACATGACTTACGACCGTCTCTTTCGTATTGCCTATTATTATGTGAAACAGGAAGAATGGTCGCAGGAAATCGTTCTCGATGTATTCCTGAAACTATGGAAGCAACGCAGCAATTTGCTTGATGTGAGAAACATTGAAGATTATTGTTTCATTCTCGTCAAAAATGCTTCGCTCAATTATCTGGAAAAAGAATCAAGACATACGCTTATTCATCCCGATTCTCTGCCGGAGCCTCAAGAACAAAGCTATTCACCGGAAGAATCGCTCATCAGTGAAGAACTGTTTGCTCTTTACGTAAAAGCACTCGACCGGCTTCCGGAACGTTGCAGGGAAGTGTTCATCCGCATCCGTGAAGAAAAACAGAGTTACGCACAAGTAGCAGAAGAATTAGGCATCAGCATGAATACAGTGGACGCACAACTTCAGAAAGCAATCACACGTTTAAAAGAGATGATTAGCCGGGCCGAAATAGATTAACATTCTTTTAGACAAAGAGCGTAGGGAGTTTCTGTCCCCCTCCGGTCTTTATCAACAAATAAGTCAATCAATCACTAAAAAAGACAGAAAATGAAAAAGCTAAATGACGCAAACATGGGGATCTTTGTCCTTCTTTCAGTTTGTCTGTGCCTGTTTTCATGCAACAATGACAACGACAACCTACCAAAGGACTATGCAGGATTTGAACATTCGAAGGAAACAGTAGAATGTGAAAGCGACAAATCCGAATGTGAGTTGAAAATTAAAATTGTTGCAACAGAAAAAACAAAAGAAGACCGGACGGTAGTACTTGCCACACCCCCTCCGGTAGTAGGACAAGCAGCAGTGGTACAGCTAACAGAAAAAAAAGTAATCATCAAAGCGGGTAAGAAGTCAGCAACAACTGTCATAAAAATCTATCCTAAACAGATGATATTGAAGAAGCAGAATGTCACTTTATCCTGCACTCCCCAGTGGAAAGAAGGAGGAATCAGCAAACTGACCATTCTGTTGAAACGAAAATAATAGATCAAGAGCAATACAGAAAAAAGATGAAATACACCGATACGGAATTAGAAGAAATACTGAACAAGCTCGTCGCTTCCACACGTTCACCGCGAGGACGGTTTTCAGCAACAACCAGTTACCCGAAACTAGAGAAAAGACTGAAGTCACATACCCGGCGTCTGACACTGATACGTACTTTCTCGGCAGCGGCGGCAGTAGCTCTACTTTGCCTATCGGTATGGACAGCCTATTTATATATGCAACCGGTCACGATACAAACGGTTTCCACCTTGGCAGAGACACGCACAGTCTGTCTTCCTGATGGCAGCACCGTCACTCTCAACCATTATTCTTCACTTTCTTATCCTGAAAAGTTCAAATCGGACAAGCGGGAAGTGAAACTAAATGGGGAGGCTTATTTTGAAGTAAACAAGAACAAAAAACATCCGTTTATCGTGCAGACTGAAACGATTGACGTTCAGGTGTTGGGAACTCACTTCAACGTAGATGCCTATCAGAACAATCCGGATGTAAAGACAACGTTATTGACAGGTTCGGTAGCAGTCAGCAATAAAAGCAAGTCAGTTCGTGTGATTTTGAAACCGAATGAGATTGCTATATATAATAAGGTGGAAGAAAAGCTCACCCGCAAGGTTTTAGAAAACGTAGAAGATGAAATTTCCTGGCGGCAGGGAGAGTTTATATTCGACGACCTACCTTTGCAGGAGATTGCCCGCGAACTATCCAATTCATTCGGAGCAACGATTCACATAGCCGACACGGCTTTGCAAAATTACCGAATCACAGCACGCTTCCGCAATGGAGAAGACCTGACAACTATTTTATCTGTATTACATAATGCCGGTTATTTCGACTACTCACAAAACAATAAACAGATTATTATCACTGCTAAACCAGACTAAGATGAATATTATATTCCAAGATCGCTTCCCTGTCAGAACCATTGTTCTGATAGGGGTAGCACTCCTTATCACCACACAAATATACGCGCAAAATGCGGACGCCCGACTTTCGCTGACACTACGAAACGCCACATTGAAAGAATTCGTCAAACGGATTGAGAATTCAACCGGATATTCTTTTATCTACAGTGAGGAAATTACCATAAAACATAAAATCAATTTGCAGGTAAAGGATAAGCCTTTGCGTGAGATACTTGACCTCGCGTTCAAAAATGAGCAGATCAGTTATCAGTTCACCGGCCGGCATATCCTCCTGCAAAAGAAAAAAGAATCAAAAACTGTAAGCCGCAAGTTCACTATCAGCGGATATGTCACTGATGGGACGTCTTCCGAGACGTTGATTGGAACCAACATCATTGAGAGTCATCAAAATCAAGGAACAACCACCAATCCTTACGGTTTTTACAGCATCACCCTGCCCGAAGGAGAAACCGAACTGCGTTTCTCCTATCTGGGCTATGCCACAGAAGCGCATCATTTTACGCTCTCACAAGACACATTACTAAATATCCGCATGCAGGGTAACACGCAATTGCAGGAAGTAGTCATCGTTTCCGACAAAACCGAGACAGGAACTATAGCCACCCAGATGGGATCTATCGAGATTCCAATGACGCAAATAAAAAATACTCCGAGCATACTGGGAGAGGCAGATGTAATGAAAGCCATCCAACTGATGCCCGGCGTACAGGCAGGAGTAGATGGATCTGCCGGACTGTATATACGTGGTGGAAGCCCGGATCAAAATCTAATCTTACTTGACGGGATTCCTGTATATAACGTAGACCATATGTTCGGATTCTTTTCGGTTTTTACTCCGGAAGCCGTCAAAAAAGTAACACTATTCAAAGGTTCTTTTCCGGCACGTTTCGGCGGACGGCTTTCTTCTGTCATCGACGTCCGTACCAATGACGGAGATATGCAGAAATACCACGGCACACTTAGTATCGGACTACTAACTAGCAAAATCAACCTGGAAGGTCCGATTGTGAAAGGGAAAACGTCTTTCAATATTTCCGCCAGACGTTCGTATGTCGACCTCATCGCTAAACCATTCATGCCGGATGACGAGGAATACAGTTATTATTTTTATGACATCAATGCCAAAATCAATCATAAATTCTCCGACCGGAGCCGCGTCTATCTATCTGCCTACAATGGAAAGGATCATTTTGCTGCCAATTATGATGGAAATACAGATTTCAAAGACGGAAGCAAAATGAATTGGGGAAACACGATTCTTTCTGCCAGATGGAACTATGTATTCAACAACCGTTTATTCTGCAATACGACAGTCTCCTACAGCAACTATTTATTCGACATCAACTCATATACCAACAATCAATATCTCGGCAGTAGCGGTACATCATTTACCAACCGGTATTCAGCCGATTACCGTTCGGGAATCAATGATTGGAATTACCAGATCGACTTCGATTATAATCCATCTCCCAAACACCACCTCAAATTTGGAACAGGATATATCTATCATCGTTTCCGCCCGGAAGTTATAACCTCTAAAATCTCCAATAAGACAGGAGATAAAATAGACCTGGACACAACCTACCACAGCATAGCCAACAACCGGATTTACGGACATGAGTTATCCGCTTACCTGGAAGACAACATCAAGATGAATGATCGTCTGCGCCTGAATCTCGGACTGCATTTCTCATTGTTTCATGTGCAAAAACAAAGTTACTTTTCCTTGCAACCACGTGTTTCCGCACGCTATCAATTGGGAAAAGATGTAACCCTGAAAGCATCTTATACCCAAATGAGCCAATATGTACATTTACTATCGTCAATGCCCATTGCCATGCCTACGGATTTATGGGTTCCGTTCACTAAAAAGATCAAGCCAATGCGCTCCCACCAATATTCATTGGGCGGATACTATACGGGAATCAAAGGATGGGAATTCTCGGTAGAAGGGTATTATAAGGATATGTATAATGTGCTGGAATATAAGGAAGGCGTCAGTTTCTTCGGTTCTTCCTCCGGTTGGGAAAACAAAGTGGAAATGGGCAAAGGACGTTCGGCCGGCATTGAGTTTATGGCACAGAAAACCCTTGGAAGAACAACGGGATGGTTGTCCTACACTTTATCCAAAAGTGATCGTCAGTTTGCCAAAGGCGGTATCAACAACGGTGAACGGTTCCCATATAAATATGACCGAAGACACAATATCAACCTGACAATCAACCATAAGTTCAGCGACCGTATCGACATCGGTGCTTCCTGGGTGTTCTATACAGGTGGAACAAGTACAATCCCTGAAGAGAAAACCGCTGTCATCCGTCCTAGTGACGGCACAAACAACGGATTTGGAGGAGGATATGGATATGGAGGTTATTTTGATTCAAACATAACTTCACCCACCATCGGAGAAGCTTCATATGTGGAGCATCGTAATAATTACCGGTTACCAGCCAGTCACCGGTTGAATGTGGGAGTCAATTTCAACAAAAAGACCAAACATGGTATGCGTACCTGGAATATCAGTCTGTATAATGCATATAATGCGATGAATCCTACTTTTGTATATCGCAGCACCAGCAAAAACGATCCCAACAAACCGATTATCAAGAAGTATACTATACTTCCATTAATTCCGTCATTCACTTACACTTATAAATTCTAAACCCATTATGAGAACTCGTATATGTTATCCATTTATCCTGTTAATAGCATTGCTGACAACAGTTTCTTGCGAAAACGAACTCCCTTTTAGTGTAAAGGACAATCCCCCCAAACTAGTGATGAACGCACTAATCAACGCAGACAGTCTGACCAACGTTCTCTATCTCAATTTCACGGGAAGAGGATACGCCACTCATGTAGAAAATGCCACGGTGGAAGTACGTGTTAACGGACAGTTATCAGAAAGTTTACGTCCGCTCCCACCCCAAACGGAAGGAGATATGCAATGCCGTTTCCATATTTCCAGCAAATTTACTCCCGGAGATGTAGTTCGTATTGACGCCCTCACAGACGACGGACAATATCACGCATGGGCTGAAGTGACCGTACCACAGCGTCCACATGAAATAGCTGATATCGATACGGTCACCATTCCAATGACAAAGTATTATTATACGCAGAATTTTCTCCGATACAAAATCAATATCAAAGATCGATCCAACGAAGATAATTACTACCGGCTTATCATGGATAAGCAAATGACAGTGAAAGACTATAATGAAGAAACAGGGGAATTTGTCAGCCGGACAATACATCGCTATCATTTTATATCCCGCGAGGATATTGTGCTGACAGACGGACAGCCCACCAACAGCGATGACGAAGACAACGGCATGTTCGACACCGTAAAGAATATATATGGTGTATTCGACGACTCACGATTCAAAAATACATCTTACACAATGACGGTTTACAACCAGACAGATATTGACGGATTTCCTGAATACGGCACCAATGTAAAGATGGATATTATTGTACGTCTTTTAAGCATCACGGAAACAGAATATTACTATCTGAAAGCACTTAACCTGGTAGATTCCGACG
This sequence comes from Bacteroides sp. MSK.20.12, assembly GCF_019052435.1. Classification (NCBI taxonomy): domain Bacteria; kingdom Pseudomonadati; phylum Bacteroidota; class Bacteroidia; order Bacteroidales; family Bacteroidaceae; genus Bacteroides; species Bacteroides sp. MSK.20.12. Next base: position 92,089 of record NZ_JAHQVH010000015.1, read on the forward strand.
CTTACGATGAAACAATAAATGAACCAATCAAGTACCCCAGCAATGTACATGGAGGAATTGGGATGATTGGAATCAGTACGGAGACAAGTAAGATCATTCATATAGAAAAACCACAACGATGAAAACAAATCATAAATTATGGATAGCAGACTGCGATAAACCGTAGTTTTGAAGATTCACCGTCTGTCAATGCCGCTTGCGTGGATGATATGGTCGAATGTCTGTCAATAGCCATGAAAGAAATCGTAGAAGAGATTAGCCAAGATTTACATTTAATACTATCTTTGCAGCCAAAAAGCAGGCACTAACTATGTTTATCATTATTGGAATTATGCTGACAGGCATGCTTCTTGGCTACTTGTTACGCAGTAAAAGACTATCATGGATACACAAGATAATCACTCTCCTTATATGGATTCTTCTCTTTCTTCTCGGAATAGATGTAGGGGGTAATGAATCTATCATCAAAGGATTACACACTCTTGGACTGGAAGCTGTTATCATCACGGTAGCTGCGGTCATAGGAAGTACTCTATGCGCATGGGGGTTGTGGTACCTATTATATAGTAAAGGAAAGGAGACAAAAGCATGAAAGGTAGTTTGATTATTGTCTCTTTTTTCATTATCGGCACTCTTTGTGGAGTTTACCATCTCATTCCATACGACTTCACCGACAGTAAACTTAGTTACTATGCCCTCTGCGGACTCATGTTCTGCGTAGGTATCAGCATCGGTAACGATCCGAACACTCTGAAGAGTTTTCGGTCCCTGAATCCCCGGCTTGTATTTCTTCCTATCATGACGATACTCGGCACATTAGCAGGCTGCGCCATAGCGGGAGCTTTTATGAGCCAGCGAAGTCCTTTAGACTGTATGGCAGTTGGAGCCGGATTTGGTTATTACTCGCTCTCCAGCATATTTATCACCGAATATAAAGGTCCCGAATTGGGAACTATCGCATTACTTTCCAATATCATGCGTGAAATTATCGCTTTGCTGTGTGCACCCTTATTAGTGAAATATTTCGGAAAGCTAGCTCCTATTTCTGTTGGTGGAGCCACAACGATGGATACCACTCTTCCTATCATTACCCGATATTCGGGAAAAGAATTTGTAATCATTTCCATCTTCCATGGCTTTGTTGTCGATTTCAGCGTTCCGTTCCTAGTCACATTCCTTTGCTCAATATCATTTTAACAGCAATAAATCCTAAAATAGAGAAATACTCTACTATCGTTTTCGCACACGTATTACAAAAATGTTTCATAAAAAGGTATTTTTATATCAAAAAGCTGATCATCTCTTGACTTACATCAAGAAATCAGCCTAAAAAGGATCTTTTCCTTTTCTTTATTTTTATGCTATAAAACATATTCTTATATTTGCATAGGTAAAAAGAAAAAACTAAGCGCTTAGACAGTATTTTCAATAGGTATTAGATTTGTTTTTAGGAATAGTTTTTAGGTATAACAATTAAAAAAGTAGGTATTATGAAACGTTTAGGATTAACATTAGTGGCAGCGCTCTGCCTTGCTGCTACAACATTTGCAGCCGGAAATCAGCCTACAACTGCAAAATGGGAAGGTAACATCAATGTAAGTAAACTAGGCAAATATTTAAAGTTAAACTCCGATCAGAGTGAAGAAGTAGCCAATATTTGCGATTATTTCTCCACACAGATGTCAAGAGCTACAACAGCGAAGAAAGATAAAGAAGCAAAATTGCGCAACGCTGTTTATGGTAACTTGAAACTGATGAGAAAGACTCTTAGTGCTGAACAGTACGCCAAGTATGCAGCATTGATGAATATCACTTTACAGAATAAAGGTATTGAACTGAATAAGTAAAATGATTAATATGTAAAAGAGAGAGAGGGTGGAAGCCGGTTGGCTTCCACTTTTTTTATATCTCTTTATCCTCATCTATTCACATGGTTTTATCTTCATCGCATATCCGCCCCCCGGATACATTACAATTTTAAGCTTCTTATCAACTGGCAACTTTTTCATTATTTTACGATAGTCAGAAGCGTTTCTATCCGAATTCAAACCATCACAAAAGATTTCTACATAATAATCTGCATTCGGCAAAAAAGACAAATCAACCAGAGTCTTACGAATCGACCAATCATTCATACCTCCTACATACCATACATCTCCTTTACGACGAGCAATGTGAATATAGTGAGAAAGTTTACAATCCAGCGAACGAGTCTCATCCCAAACAGTAGGAACAGATGATATAAAATCAGTGCATTCTTGTTCTTTCATGTACCGGGTAGGTGAATCACATAACATATTCAAGGGAGAATTAAAGACTACATACCCCGCCATTTGACGGCATCGTGTACCTTGACTCATAGGGTTACTATAAACCGGATGATAACTTCCCTGAACTGTATTCTGCATCGCTCCTTGTGTATAATCCACAGGTCCTGCCATCATTCGTATAAACGGAAATTGCAAATCATAAGTAACCTGATCACATTCTACCGGCCTCCATTTCATTTGCTCCAATCCATGTACCCCTTCAAAATTCATCACATTCGGATAAGTCCGTTGAATCCCAAAAGGCTTACAAGCACCATGATAATTAAGAATCATGTGATATCTGGAACATAATTCCGCTGCTTCCCACATAAAGCGAATCATATCCTGATCATCCCTATCCAGAAAGTCTACTTTAAAACCTTTCACTCCCATTTCTGCATAGTGCTTCACCACTTTTTCCATATCCCGGTGAAATGCCCAATAACCAGCCCATAAAATAATATCTACATTCCTACTTTTAGCATAAGAGACCAACTCTGTCAAATCAATTTCAGGAATAACCTGCAACATATCCGCCTGCTGATTTACTGCCCAACCTTCATCCAAAATGACATACTCAATCTGATTTTTAGCAGCAAAATCAATATAATACTTGTAAGTCTCATTATTTATTCCTGCCCGAAAATCCACTCCGGAAATATTCCAATCATTCCACCAATCCCAAGCGACCTTGCCTGGTTTAATCCATGAAATATCTTTCAGTAAGGAAGGTGCCGCTGTCAAGTAAACCAAATCATTATCCAGCAATTCCCTATCCTGCTCGGTTATCGTAAATATTCTCCAGGGAAACGTACGCTTTCCATTAGTGCGGGCAATATAATCATAACGTTTCATCACTATTTGCTGTAGTTGATTATGTCCTCCCTGCTCTGTTTTCTCTGGCAAAGGCGCCCAAACACCTTTCATTGAAAAGCTATCAGGATTACTTTGCAGAAACATACCGGGATAATCCCAAAGGTCACTTTCTGTAATACATACCTTTTCAACATTATCCGGTAGCTCCACTAAAAAAGGATAAAAAATTAACCGTCTATTATTCAGTTGGGGTAACAGTTGATTATCATAAGTATTCTCAAAAGAATTTAAATACTGACTAAACAAATTGTTATCATCTCCATAATTACTGTAAGCGGCATAACCTTTAGTTCCTGATGGAAAATGAAAAACTGCTTTCTCATTATTAATAACAATCTCCTTTTCCTTGAAATCTGTTACAAAACGATAAGCGACTCCCTGATTATAACAACGGAAAACAACTGAATAGTTACCTTTAAAACTAGCAGTCAATTCATTATAAATATTACTAACTTCCTCTTTTATATATATGGGAGATGAAATTTTCTCTGCCACCGAACGCCTGTTTATACTCTTTATTTTTGGATTTTCTCCTAATATACCAATAAAACGGACATCCATGCCAATTGCAGACGGTTGAAGCACTGTCGTTCCATTCCGCGTAATGGCGATCTCCAATTCTTTACCTATCATAACCTGAAGTTCGGTTTTCATATCCGGTGATTGTACATGTAATACTTTTTGTCCCCAACTTACTACAGGTGACAACAAAATACATAACAACAGTTGATACTTGATTTTCATTTTATCAATCGAATTATTTATTTTTATTCACCCTTCAGACGTCTCTCCAGCATTTTCATGAAATAACCACCGACTACTGAGCGCGCGCGAAACACCTTCACTTCGGGGCGGTCCGTATACATCCAGTCAGTCATCGGTACACGATCAGGGGTTGTAGCCATAAACAAATAAACAGGATCTATAAACTTCTCGAATGTTTCCATATCCGGAGCTAAAGTGGCTGTCCATATAATCCAATCAGTCTTGGTATAAGTTTCACGATTATCCAACGGCAGACCATATTTATTCTGCACTGAAAGATAATAAGGTATTTCTGTCTGTACTACTTTGTCTGGAAATATCCGCCAATCCATCAGTTTATCCCATACCAAATTATATTTCTGACTCCATGTTCCCGGTTTGTCAAACGCCAATCGATAATGATCTCCGTCATCAGCCATCTTCATCCATTCCAAAGCCATCTCTTTTGCTTTTTGCATATAGCTTTCACTTAGTTCTTTATTACCCAGATTACCAGCCAGATACCCATAAGATGCTACCCCTAAGATTGCTTTAATGGAAAGATTAGCATTATGGGCCAAATGCCCGGCAAAATCATCTGTACAGAGTTGGTTTGCAGGATCAAGACCATTATTAAGTAAATAATCCGCCCAAGCAGTCAATGTTTTCCAATGTTTTCGGGCATAATCTGCATTTCCTTCTACAGCGGCAATCGACGCTGTTAAAATCAACATATTACCAGATTCTTCTATTGGCATTTCTCCAACATATGTTTCACCATTAGCAAGCGGGTAAGTTCCAACATCATGGGCTGCAAACGGTTTAGTCCATCTGCCACTCTCATTATAATAAAAAATAGGATTCAACATACCTTTAACCAGTTCCGGATTATAAAGCAGAAACAAAGGAGCTGAAGGATAAGTAATATCCACTGTACCAATAGATCCATTACTGGAATTTTCTTTTGAAAGGAACAGTAAATCTTTATTAGGAGCTTCTACCAGTTTATGTGCCGCAATTGCCTGACGATATGCTAAAGCACAAAGTTCGGCATATTTACGTCCTCCTGTTTCAGCCGCCTCTTTCATTAACTGATAATCGAAAGCCATACATCTCTTCATTAATTTCTCATAATCCGAATTCGCCTTATGAAATTGAGATAGGATTGTTTCTGTTCCCTTCCGATTCCAGTAAGGGCGCAAGTTCTCCCCAAAATACTGAATTGAGAATATATCATCATATCCAATTAAGAAACGCCCTTCCGACTTTCTAATAGCTCCCAAAGAACAAACTAAAGCCATTCGCTGGTTTTCTCCTTTAGTGTTGGCTACACCACTATAAAAATCGGTATCTCCCTTTAAAAAACTTTCGCGAAGCTCATTAGGATTTCCAACAGCAGCAAGAGTATTATGACCGTCTGCACCTAAATAGAAATATCCCCAATCAATACGAACATCATCGCCTTTCGTACCAAGGATATTCTGTTGCTGCGTACCACTTTTGAGAAAAACAAAACCATCTTTAGTAAAAGTCTCTGAAACAGACAACTGGTTTGGAAGATTCATAGCCCAACGCGGAGACACTTCTATATAAAGTTCCACATTGTGTGTGTTACCATCATCAGCTTTCATTTCATAAGAAAGATAATTTACCGGGCGGGCTACTAACTCAAGATCATCCATCAAAAAAGGGGCGGTAAAGGTCAAATCCAATTGAACCGGGCCACAAGCAAACTGATAAATCGTTCTTGTCGGCTGTACATCGACAGAGAGTTGACGAGCCGTCTGTGTGAAATAAGATACCCTATCCTCTTCAACAGACAAACTTGAAGTATCGCCATTCATACTCACCATCAGATCATCATCTTCTATTCCCATAAAACGATATGGTACTCCATCTACTTTCACAACACCTATCAAAGGAAAATTTTGCCCTGTCCAATGTTTCAAAGAAGAATCATACAGATTATCCCCAAAGGACCAAACACTAGTGTAAGGATCTATCGTCACTAAAGGATAAGCAGGAGCACGCAACTCATTCTTATCAATATGATATGCCTCTTTATTATTGCAACTTAACAATAATAAAACCATTAATACTCCCGGAAAAATCCAGGATTTTATAATCTTCATATAGAGTTTAAATATTAAATGATGATTTTATTTTTATTCCACAGGTTGGATTGAATACATTTCGTTTGCATTCAGTGTCAGAGTGATCTGTCCATTGCTAACCGCTAAAATTTGGGCACTCCCTAACCCATTCTCGGTTACAGGATATATTGTCACCTGTTTTATTCCAGTCCAATCAGAAGGCAATGTCCATTTCATAGCAGAGTAGCCTTTCTCTGAAAAAGCGATAATCTCCTTGTGGTCTTTTATCCATGTCACAGGAATAAACAAATTATTATCCCGACGTACCAGGTTTCCGTCTTTTATAAGCGTTTTATTTTGTCCGTTTACAACTAATCCATCAGAATAGATTACGGTTTTAGTATCAGCATTATAACTTTCTACTTTATATTTATTCAAGTAAGCCCATTGCAAAGTAGTGATACAGAATTGCTTTTTAAATTCCGTAAAATTCGTATTTGTACTTATTATTTCTTCGCCATGCATATTATCACCAAACAGGAAAGCTGTATCCCATATAGTTCCATACAAACCACTACGTCCTCCACAAGCCAGTTCCGGACTAATTGTACAACGTTCTTCAGCCGTCAGATCGCTATACCACGCTGCCGGTTGTAAACCATAAAAAGCATCAGTACGTTGATACCCCTTATAAAACTCACTTGTTACATCTATCCCCTTATCGCGCCAATAACGAAAAATCTTCCTCATTACTTCAGTCGTCATTTCTTTCGAATACCCGTGATAAGGACTTTCGCGCGGTTCAAATGCATCAATATGCACAGTCTTTGAGGAAGTCAGATCCAGCAGTTCTATCACTTCGTCTATACGTTTCTTGGTATATCCTTTCTTCCATTCATTAACCAGGCATACTTGAAAGTTAGGCATATTATTATAAGATCCCCATTGTAAAAAAGTGCCGTCCGCATTTCGACAAAGCAAATCTTGTTTCACATACGTATGCCATAACGGACTATTCGTATAAGCATCCGTCAAATTGATGTGAACAGAAATTATTGTATTATACTTGGCAGCCTCTTTTTTCAACCAAAGATAACTATCACGCGCAGTCTTATCTTCCGGTCTTTTTAGTGCTTCATTAAATACATTAAAGGCTGGATATTTGTCATCATGTCCATTAAATTGCCACCCCACGAGATATAGTATTTTTGTAATACCACGCGTTAGATTATCAATCTTCTTCACATTATCTAATACATCATTATATCCCAATTTCTTAATAGTACCTCCTTGAAGGTCAGGTTGCGCAAGAAACATTTTCATCAACATAGAAGTATGATAAGAAAGCATATAGGGACGTTCCGGTTTCCCGGTTTTTGTATAGTCATATTTCTCTCCCGAAATATTATCAACAAACTCCTCATCTTCTTCATTCTTTACTACTGAAGTTCGTTCTTCATTGCTACAAGCACTACTAACTGTTGATACCATAACAAACAGCAAGAAATATATAAGGCATAGACGATAACTAAAATTCTTCATTATAATATTTATTAGATGGTTATTATATTATTTTAATCGTACTTGGACGGATTTTCCAACCGTTGAAGAGTATGATTTCCAAATCTTACCTTCTCTCTTTATTAATATCTTAATCCCATTACCATTCCGAATGACACGAATATCAAAAGGTTTTGTATCAAACGCGTACACATTTTTGAGTTCCATAAAATCCCATTCATCCGGTAGTTGGGGGGTCAACACAAATGTATGTAACCCCGTCGGACGGATGCCAAACATACCCTCTATGATAATTCGACAATAAAGACCGCTTTCTGCAGACAAATGGCGCTGATTACCTTCCGGCCAGGCTTCTATCGGATAAGGTACATGATTACCTAATAATCGTTGTGCGGAATAACGTTGTAAATACCGGGTTGCTTTCTCACGCTCACCAGCAGCATAAATACCCCTTAAAGCATATAAAGCAGGCCGATCCCAATAAGTAGAAGTGCCCGTTTGCGACAATAAACCATTCTCCGTCCATAGATGTGGAGAGAGCAATGCATTGACAGTCCCTTCCTTACGGTCAAAGATACCAGCCACCAATGGCACGCATATCCAAGAACGAAGTAGATCGTTACCTTTATAATAACGGTATGTTTCATACCCTTCTATATTCGCTTCAAAATAGCGGGCTATATTCTTTCTTAGTATTTTTGCTTCTTTCCGGTATCCATTAGATAGTGACACAGGCTTTCCCAGTTCTTCACTTAAATAGCTGGCAGAAAGAAGAGCGTCATAGTACAAAGTAGATGTATTAAGATTTGCATCTCCTGCCGGGAAGCGATTCTCCATCTCATCGGTATCTGAAATTACCACACCTTCATCATTAAGTTTTCGTTTACAATACATCAGACACCATTCTATCAAAGGCCACAATTCATTTGCAACGTTAATGTCTCCTAACTCCAAAGCAAAACGTGCTGCACCATAAGCAATCATCGCCGCATCTCCACGATCACCGGCACCATTCCAAATATCTTTTCCTTCTGCTATTATTGAACTCGGAATCGGATTATATTCAGGATTCATAAAACGTGCAAAATGCCGATAAGAATTGATAGCCGCCTCATTACCCGTTTCATACCCAAGAAAAGGAAAAAAAGGATTAACATATTCCGCCTGATCGTTTGCCCAAATAGCTGCATAATAAGCTTCACCGCCCGGCCCATGCATCAACCCGCCACTTGTACGATAAATGCTTTCCGATGCACGGATTTTAGCAAAAGCAAAAGCCGTATTCAAGGTTGTATCAGGAGAACAAAAATCCAGATTATTCCACACTTGTTTTATAAAGTTATCTCGTGAACTAAATTCTGCATCTATATTCGGCAATAGTTCCGTCTGACCTCTTTTATAAGCCTGAATCGATGCCCCAAAAGTGATGGATTCACCACTTCCAAGCAAAAATACGTCCTCTTTACCTACAACAGTAGAAGCCACTAATGTATAACTTCCATCCACTCCCTGATCCGACTTTGTCTGATACACAACACGAGAATGAGGAAGCAATACTTCCACCTTTTCATTTCCCATATTCTTAACAGTATATCGCTCGCACAACATCGGCTTGTCAACAGAAGGAAAAAAGACGCGAGTTAATTCTATCGCAGGAACAAGCTCTCCGCCTGCCTTGGTTCCTCTTGTATGTCCGACTGTAAACTCACTGACTACCGTCAACTTTCCATCCAATCGTATTGACTTTACCTGCTCATTATTCAAGGTTAATCCATTTACCTGTAACATAGCCAAAAAATCAACAGAAAAACGACGGGTCAAGCTAGCATGAGTATCATTAGGAATCGTACGCAACATAGGCCATACCACCGAACGTTCCAAGGAAAAAGTACCATCAGCATTCACACCATAACGAAGCACGGTAGCGACCATTTCACCCCCCATTTCTATATGATCATAGTGGGGAATATTCTGTCCTATACTCCATTCTATCGATTGGTCCGGTTGAATCTGCCAACGAGACTGTCCATCCATTTCACAGAATAGTAATAACCCCACAAATAAAAAAACTAGTTTAGCAATTTTCATTCTTTGTATATTTAAATGCAAGAACATAAAATGTATATTTATAAATCCCATCATCGTAATCATCATATCCATACAATGATGGGAATATTATTTTAATCGATTGGTTGTCCGTCAACAGAAGTCACTTTCTTCATAGAAAACTCCCAAATAGCCGTACGATCAGCATTTCCACTTGGAATAGCTTCCATCTTCACATATCTAGTTTTCAACTGATTATCAAGCATATCATTCGGTATTTCTCCCCAATACAGACCATCTTCCGGGAAACTAATAGAAGCAACTTTGATCCAGTTGACAGTAGCGTCATACTCTTTCAGGCGATTATGCAGTCCCCGATATTCTTCTCCTTCTCCCTGATACCCCGAAAGTATATTCCAGTCATTATCAGACAGGGCAGCATTTACATCATCGGTAGTAATATAGAAGTTAGCACCACCAGCTTTTACATCCCATTTGGAGAACGCACCTAATTGTGCTATGAAATAAGGATATCCAAGATCAATTACAACATACGGATTTCCATAATTTCCACCATGACTATCATTCACATATCCCATCCAACCGAAATTATTAGAGGCATTACCATCGAACAGATAAGAATAAGCATGTCCCCATGGTTCATAAGTCAATGTTCCATAAGCAACTTTCCACTTCGATTTATCCGTCACTTCTGCATTGGTATAAGTATGGAAACCACAAATCAATAACATTTCATCTTTATCTGTATTTGCAGTTTCAGAAAGAGCTAATAATCTGATAGGCAGCACATAAATCACTCCACTATTATTCTTCTTAGCTTCATAAATCTTATCCGGATAAAAAGTTATATTAGCAACAATACTTGTGGCAGATTCCCCCATTGAAATAAGACTATTCGGCAATTCATACATATCAGATTCCAAAACTTTATATGGTATTCCTTCAGGAATACCATATTTTTCATCCAAATCAGCTTGAGAAATTAAATCCAATTGTATATCAGTAGCCAATGCACCTTTCTTCACAATACTAACCGGTACTACATGATAAGTTTCAGCACTGTTTAATATCAGTTGTTCTCTACTCTCTCCAAACGATACGACTACAGGAGACACATTGCATCGAAGTAATACTTTATTTTTATCAGCATTAACTGAATCGCTAGCACTAACTAAATGTACCGGCAACACATATTCGACATTAGCTCCTCCCTCTTTAATAGCACCATAGATTTTCTTAGGTTTAAAAGTAACACGAATTGTTTTTCCTGTTTCATCCCCCAAAATAGATACAGCCTCATCTACTATCACATACATATCCTTGGACAAGACCCGATAATTAGTCCCTTGTTTATCATTATACTCCACATCTACTTCATCCTGTGTTAGTACTTCCAAAAAAGCATTTGCTTCCAAATCTTTGCGCAAACCACCTTTTATCACTGTCAACTGATACTCGTATGCCTCTTCTTCCACAGACATGATAACCTCTTGCGAACCAGTTTCCTTTATTGATAAAATCTTATGATATTCATCCGGAACCAGTTCGTCATACTTTCCATCCAGATCATTACAAGATAGAAACAGACCCAGACATCCTAACAACCAGATATTCAGAATATATTTTTTCATACTTCAGCATTTTTCAAATTAATATTTAGGAGCTTGTTTCAAATGCGGATTATTATAAATTTCGCTAGCATTGACAGGAAGCAAATACATACGATCATCCCATTGAAATGGCTGATCCACTTTCGTCCGTCGATTAAACTCTTCAAAAGTAGGATTCTCCTTTTCTATTGCATTCAATCCTTCACGAACTCCCGCCTTAAATAATTGTGGAGCAATCATCCAGCGACGTGCATCGTAATAACGGTGCCCTTCAGCAAACAATTCAACAAAACGCTCATTACGTATCCAATCCATCAACGGCATTTCATTTAAATCTTTTGCTCCTATTGCAGAAATACCTGCACGTTCCCGCACTTCATTCAAATTATCCAACGCAGGCTGTTGCTCGCCTAAAGCAGCATGACATTCAGCCAAACTCAAATATAACTCTGCCAGCCGAATGAAAGGAGTAGGTACTGAACGATAATTATACCCACCATCCTTCCGAAATGTCAAATCAGGAGCTGCCCATTTCTTCAGGAAATATCCAGTTGTACAATTATCCCGGTTAAACTTACTCGGATTATATCCCTGCTTTAAAGAATTTCTCACTTGTACAATGAGGGGAGAACCATCACATATCTTCTGTCCAAATTCATCACCATCAAACGATAGCCATGCATAAAAACGAGGTTCACGTTTCGTATTCAATTTTATAATATCTTCTCTACCTGCATATCCGGCAGATTCGAACCAGCTATCTTTTGACAATTGCGAATCATTTTCCGGTAGTTTTCCGTCAGCCGTATAAAAATGCTCCACAGCATAAAGTAATGGAGACATCGCACATACACCTCCCCAAGCAGAACCATCATTCTTTGTTACTACCCAATGAGGAACAGCTTCTACTGCATTAGTACTTAACCTATCAGTCACTATTCCCCAAATCACTTCCCGATTTCCTTCCGTTTCTGCAGAACACATCATATAGCGCATTTGCATAACCTTTTTCTTAAAATCATCACTCGTACCCGGGATATTGGGTAGATTCAATTGATGCATAGTTCGAAGGCTCTCTGAAGTCTGCAGATCAAACAAAGCCCTTCCTCCTTCAGCCAGTGCTAGATCCAATGCCTCCTGACATGCCGTTTTGGCACGTACCCATTTATCACGGCTATAGTTCAAGCTCACCAATTCCTTTCCATACCCCGGTGTTTCATAGTTTGTATTTTTCCATCCTGTAAAAGGAAAGCCACCATTCCATAAAGGAGAAGCTGCATATAAAAGTACCCTAGCCTTCAAAGCCTTACTGGCAACGGAAGTAGCACGTCCCAAATCATTGACATCCACTGTTGCAGGTAAAACTTTAGCGGCTTCATCCAACCAACCCACTATCTTATCGACACAATAATCAAAATGAGAGCGCCCGGGAAATTCGTACTTAGGTGTATTCGGCAAATAGTAATGTTCGATTATAGGAATAGGACCATATGCTTCCAACAAACGGAAATGATAATATGCCTGTAAAAACAAAATTTCAGCTTTCCAACGCTGCCTGTCATTCTGAGAAACACCAACCGGATTCAGTTCATCCAATGTCTTTAAAAACAAATGACAATGCCCCAGATAATCATAACAAGAATTCCAAGGTAAAGCAGCCGGGCCCCAATTTGAAACATAAGTAGACGAAAGTTGGTCCCAACTAACTTGTTGTCCCAGATACCCCCACAATAATGGATTCACAAATTCATCTGTAGAACTCTCCAATGCGCCCAAATTATTACAGGGTGCACTATAATTTGTACCTGAATAGCATGAATAAAGAAAGCCGATAGCATCATCTTTATCACGCATCGTATCATCAAAATCAGCCGTTTCAGGAGGTACCACATCCAAATAATTACAAGCTGTAAAACAACAGACCGGCAATATTATTTTTGCCCAATATAACATGTGTTGAATGATCTTCATAGTCTATATTATTATTGAAGTATTTCTAACTGATTAAAAAGTAAACTGAGCCCCGATATTAATAGCACGCTGTAGTGGATAAGCACTATAGGACAATTCCGGATCCCAAAGTTTAAACGGACTCCATACCGCCAGATTATCTCCACTAAGATAGATGCGGCAAAACGAAAAAGAATATCCTAATTCCAACGTTTTGAAACGTAAAAAATTACCATTACGCATCCAGAAACTACTAGGTTTCATATTATTAGCTACTTGAGAATTATTGACTCCCAATCTGGGATAAGCAGCCTCCGGATTAGGACTGGCTTCCGACCAATAATTATCGGCTATAAATTTCATCAGATTCCGGTCCTGATTCCCTACGTCTGAACAGAACGGAGCAATGTTGTCTATCATTAGTGTACGTTGGGCGGAACCATTGAAGAAAACACCGAAATCAATGTTCTTATATGTCCAGTTCAAACCAAACCCATATTGAATACGAGGTATACCTCCATAACGAGATAACATAACTTGGTCCTCTGTCGTAATAGCACCATCACCATTCACATCCCTGTATTTTATATCACCAGGCATTACTGTACTCCCCAAATTCTTTTGTGAAGGACTATTCCGTATATCATCCTCATCTTCAAATAACCCATCTGCAATATAGCCATATGTACATGACAGAGGTTTACCTGTTTTCGTTTGCCATACATAAGGGTAATCCGGTTCGTCATTATACACATATTTATTTTGTGTATACGTAAAATTACCACGTAAATCTACAAACATATCCTTTATTATTTCTTTCTTCCAGTTCACGCTTAATTCAAAGCCTTTATTATCCACTTTCCCAATATTGCTCCATGGAGTAGCATGAGCATATCCCATAATAACCGGCCATGAACCACGCTTCTGCAAAATACGGTCGCGACGGTCATGGAAATAATCGAAAGTGATACTCACCTGATCAAAAAGATTTAGATCTACTCCAATATCAAATTTTTTAGCACGTTCCCACGAAGCATTCTCCACTGCATATCCTTCTATTCCCGGACCTTTTTTAGATATATAAACTCCATCATAAGGACCGGTAGAGAATATTCCGCTTCCATCGATATTGACATTATTAATATACAAAAAATGAGCGGCACCAGCCAAAAGTCCTGTTTCATCACTTCCTACAAGACCATAAGAGCCACGAATTTTGAAGTGAGTTACAGCTGTTGAAAGGGGCTCCCAGAAACTTTCATTACTCACCGCCCAACCCAATGACATTGCTGGAAAAAACTCGAATCGATGTCCGCTAGCCAAACGTTCCGTTCCATTATAACCAAAATTAAATTCAGCAAAATATTTATTCTGATAATCGTAGGTAAAACGTCCGGATAATCCTTGATTCCTCTGTGGCAATACATCACTGCGATACTCACGCTGCATATACATTAACATACCGGAAACTGTATGGTCTTCACCAAAACGTCGATTATAATTAACACGTGCATCAAAATAAAAGGTTCTGTCAGAATAACGATTGATCGTCCCCTGTTTAATATAATCTGTTCCTTTCTGTAATAACTCAAGATAGAAAAACTCCGGATCAGAGGGATCCCAGGTATAATCCATCACTTTATAAAAATAAGGGGAAAGTGTATTTGTGTATGAAGAACTACTGTGGCTTTTCATATTTACAAGTACCGTTGCGCTCAACCCCTTAGTAATAAAATCAAGCTCTTGGCTGATACGCAAAGAAGCATTTATAGTAGAATAGTTACTCTCACTAAATGAACTCATCATAGCAGCATAGGGATTTACATTCACAGTCGACCCGGTAAGTATCGAGTTACCAAACCGAATATGATTATCGCCTTCTTCTGTCGGATAGGTGGCAGGAAAAGCCACCGGATTGGCATTATAAACAGCATTAAATATGTCAGTGGTAGAAATACCAGGACCTTTCTGGTTTCCAAACTGTGCATTCAGGTGCAAATCTATCTTTGTGGTAGAAGTAGGTTTATAAGATATGTTATTTTGAAAAATATAATTCCAATCGTTGATGTTACTATCAAAAGAATAGGTGCTCGGTACATCCAGTAAACCTGTATCATGATTTGCCTGAATTCCCATATAATAAGTTACTTTAGAACCACCACCCTGCATATTGATATTTGCACGCTGATTCATATTAAAATCCTTAAACATCAGACCATACCAGTCTACATTCGGATAAACATAGGGATTGATTCCATTCCGAGTATACTCTATAACTTCATCAGAATACTTAGGAGTAGCCGATGGAGTACGTGTAGTCAGAGCTTCATTATACAAATTCATCCACGTAGGCCCATCCACATACTCAACCCGGTTCATCGGTTTCACAAAAGAATTCTCTACTGTTACGTTAATTCTTGTACGAGTATTCTCCATTCCCTTTTTAGTAGTAATCAACATAACTCCATTTGCACCACGTGCACCATAAATAGCAGTGGCAGAGGCATCCTTCAAAATTGAGAAACTCTCGATTGATTCAGCGGGAATACGGTCCAAATCACCAGCTGATATTTCCACATCATCCATAAGAATCAATGGAGTGGCCCGTCCACCAAAAGTTCCAACTCCACGAATATAAAATTCGGATACAGAACCTGGTTCTCCACTAGTAGTAGATGAAATAACTCCCGCTAATTTTCCAGCAAAATTACTTGTTAAAGAAGAACTGGGGGCTCGTAGTTCTAACCCTTTTACAGTAGCAATAGAACCTGTCACAGACACTTTCTTTTGAGTTCCGGCACCCACAACAATCACTTCCTCCAATTCATTGGAGGATCCCATTTTCACTTCAATAAATCCCAAATCTCCTACAGGGAGCAAACGCTTATCGTAACCAATATAAGAAACTTCTAATACACTTTTATTCGTACATTCCGGAAGAGAGAACTTTCCGTCCAAATCTGTTATTACGCCTACGTCTTTCCCCCTAATCTTAACACTGGCTCCAATCAATGGTGTATTATCGGAACCATCCGTCACTATTCCGCTGATTATTCTTACGTCGTCTTTCTTATTATCTTTCCTGCTTTCTCTGATAATAGCAAATGAATTTCCATTTCTTCGATATGTCAACCCTGTAGATAAAAGTATCTTTTTCAGGAAAGTTTCAACAGGCATTTGTTTTACAGAAATAGTTATTTTTCCAACCTTTGCTAAATCAGTATCACGATAAGTAAACCTGTATACAGTCTCCTTTTCAACTTGATTTAAAACATGCTGTATACTTGTATTTTTCACAGACAATGTTATATATTCTTTTTCATTCTGTTGTTGCGCAAACAAACTCAATGGAATAAAAAATAAAAAGATATAAAACAGAATCAAATAATTATTGCTACTTTTGTAAAAGTTGCATTTAGAAGAGTTATACTCTTTCTTGACATTTTTCATTATATTATCATATAAGGTTAATACTATAATAGTACTCACAATTGTATTAACTAGAGGGGAACCGTTAGTCTGCCAACTTTTCGGTTCCTTTTTTTATGGTGCTCTTTCTTTCATCCTATTTTATTTAAAGTTATTACTCTGATTGAATCACTATTTTACCATCCTTCTCCATATAGGTAAAATCATAATGCATTTGAAGGATCTTCAATACATCATAAATATTATCTTCTTTAAAACTTCCGGTAAACAAGTCCGAATTATACTCATTCTCTAATATTTCAATTTTCATTCCATAACGTTTTTCCAGTTTATTCATGATGTCTGAGAAACAAGTTGACCGAAATACTAATTCTCCTCTCATCCAAGCAGTTTCAAACTCACCAGATGTCGGTGAAACATACAATGAATCACTCAATTTACTATAAACTACCTTTTCATGCGGCTTCATAACAATTGCATGAGCACGATCACCTGTAGTGGTCAGTTTGACGCTCCCTTCTATCAGCATCGTTTCCACATGTTCTTGTTCAGGATAAGCACAGATATTGAACTTTGTACCTAACACTTCAATATTCACATTCTCCGTGTGTACATAAAATGGTTTCTTCGCATCTTTGGCAACTTCCAAATAAGCTTCTCCTGAAAGATATACACTTCTATTTTTTAATCCGAAATCAGAGGGGTATGAAAAAGAAGTAGTAGCATTCAGATAAACTTTCGTACCGTCCGGCAATATCAGCTCCGTTTTGTCTCCACTCTCTACCTGTACTGTCAACTGCGAATTTAACAGACTATTTAGTTTTTCATTATTATAATAGAAATATATTTGAGTTCCTAGCAAAACCGGTATGATAACCGCAGCCGCAACTTTGAGAAAAGTATATAAGAAATGAGGCTGATGGGAATGGGCTGCCGGGCTTAATTTTTTCATAAAATGACTAACACCATCCGGCACGGTAACCGATGTTCCATAATTTTCCCAAACATCTGACAATGTTTGCGTTAATTCTTCGTCAGACATCTTTGCAACAGAGTCCTTTAATTCTTTACCTTCTTGAGAAGTGATAGAATTACGCACAAATTTTTCTAATAAAGTATGTGTCTTTCTTTCCATATATTAGCTGTTTCTATATAGTTAATACGAAACCGCTAATATAATCTACTATGAAAAAATTAGTTTTTTTCGATCAATAAAAAAAAAGAGTGAAAAAGAAGAGAAGAGTACCTTTTATTTCCTTCTTTAGAAGCCGTAAGGCTGTAGAAAGTTGATTATAGACAGTTTGTTCACTTATTCCCAATTTGCTAGCTATCTCTGAAGAGGTTAATCCTTCCTCCTTACTCATCTCAAAGATTTCTCGTTGCCTCGAAGTCAATTTCTCCTTTGCCCGATTTAATTCTTCTACAAAAAGATCAAAATCCAGTTTTCTTTCAATCTCGGTAGGAGTACTTAATACAGCCTCATCACAATAATTCAGATAGTCTTCAAAAAGGGGTTCACTAAGTCGCTTGCGGAATTCATCAATAATCAGATTCCGGGATATTTTGAACAAATATGATTTAAAAGAAAGATCCGGATCAATAAGCTCTCTATTGATCCAGACCTTTATAAAAGTGTCCTGGACAATACTACCAGCCAAATCAGCAGAACGTGTCATTCCTAACACAAAGCCATACAGATTCCCTGCATACATTTTATATAATGCATCAAAATCACGATATGAACCTAAACGTAGCCTTTTTAGCTGTTCTTTATCCATGTGTTTGTATCCTTGGAGACAGTGATATTTATTTAATAGTCACCATCGTAGCCCCAAACCCATATTCCTGGAAAGAAGCATCCTGATAACGGCAATTACTATATTTCCGTTTCAATTCATCAATGACAGCCTTTCGAAGTACCCCATCTCCCTTGCCGTGAATAAAGACAATCTTCTGTTCACGCTTATTCTTATAAGTTTCCATCACTTCGCGAAACTTATCCAATTGATAATTCAGTATTTCAGCATTGCCCATCCCTTGAGTATCATCCAGCAAAGAATCAATATGAAGATCTATTTCAATAATTCCGCTCTTTCCGCCATGAGTAGTATGGTTTGGTTTCACAATAGGTTGTGACTTCGGTTTATCTACAGATTTCTTCTGCAGCAGAGCCTCTTGAATCTCCTCCGCCGAAACATATACTTGTTTGGCAGGCATATCATCTTTCACAATGTCATAAATCAAAGCCGGTTCTTCAAAGAAATCAGAATCGCTAAAGGTATGAAGTTTATAGAACTTCACGGTATCGATCCGTATCTCCACACTAACAGCCGGTTTGATAGCCGCAGGCTTACCGTCCTTGAAAGCGATCAACTGAACAGCCACCCGCTCCATATCATTCAATACATCTTTGGTGAACTCTTCCAACAGCAATTTTGTATTAGGCTCCACCAAACCATGCGAACGGTTCTTCCATGCTTTTCCTTCTGCACTCAAATAAGTGTAATACAAATAATAATTGCTATCATTTACCAGATAAGTTTCAAAAGGAGTAGTCATCATCGCTTTTGCGTCTTCGGGCACATAAGCCAGAAATACATTCAAAGTATCTCCTCCACGCACCTCCGGCTGACGTTGAATAACAGGCATCTCCGGTTTTACCGGTTTAACAGGTTCTTCCGGTTTCGGCGCAGACGAACCGGGTTTACGCCTCATATTATAGTCATCTGTTTCAATCACGACACACTCGCGTATCGGCATCGGAATATCAAACCCATCTACATCTTCTACCAACACAAAATCCTTTCCCTGGAATCCAGTTACGATTCCACCGCCTACCTCACTAAGAAAGCGTACTTTATCTCCTATTTTCATTATTGTATATCCAATTAAAATTCAAACTCAAAAAAACGAGTAACAAAGATAGAGATTTCTATGAAATTAAATGGAGATTCGGTTCTAAAAACAAACCGTCTGCCTTTATTCCTCTTTTTATTGTAACTTTGCCTCTGGAAGTTACGAAAAGAGTGTAATTTATTGGAAATGAGCGTAGGTTAATTGCTCATGATAGTAATAGGTTACGAATTAGTTAGTTATCTACTGCATTATCCTTCTGCGCGTTGCGTAACCTTCAAAGAACTCTTCGTATGCAAAAATAGAAATTAAACGGGAGATTTAGAAATAAATCTCCTGATTTTTTATCCTCACATATAAGTTTTTCCGTAAAAGCGGTTTTGTCCGTCGGCACACCATCGCCCAAAGAGATTTTGGACGAACGTATGCCGACTACCGCATAAGCGGAGAAAAGGGCTTTGCCTCACGCCTAAACAGAAGTTTAGACTGATGATGCAAGGCCCATTTCTTTTGCGCTTATGCCAGAGAGGTGCTTTTACGGATTTCGGACGGTTTTTCTTTTTCGCTGTCCATTTGAGCCGGAAGCGGAAAGCCGTGCATGACCGCCCGCTCCATGAATGGAACAAGCCGTCACCCACGGCAGGCAAACCTGAAAGAATGATTTTATATCTCCGACCGGACACGTCCTGCCGGATATATAAAACCATACTTTCCACACGGTGGTTTGCCCGGTTTCACGCTTCCGGCTATCTCCCTTTTTCTTTTGTGGACTTCTTTTTTTCACGGATTTCTCTTTTGAAATTTTCTGTCTAATCTGCCTCCACTTCCGTTTACCTCCATTTCCGCGCCTTTCAGTGAGCCGCATCAGGCAGTCATTTCCGTTCTGGGCGCAAAGGTAATTCCGGGATTGGACGGGAAAGCAAGGTCAAGCCTCCTGTTTTCAGGAAAAATCTCCAGCACTGCGGGTAGTATTTTTCCCGAAAAACCTTGCATTCCCTAATCCCTACCTTTTTAAGCACCCGAAACGAAAACGACCGATGCGACAGAAAGACGCATTAAAAAAAGTGTCGGATAAACGAGAGGCAGATAAGATAGTTTGAAACTCAACTCCCTCAGCTCTTGAATCCGCATTAAAAACAAAAAAATCAAAACAGCGAAGATATGATGGCAACGGCAAATTTCAGACAAGTGGCGCAATACATAGGACTTGCGATATGCGGTTTAATCGTGCGCACCGCCTTCGGGATATTGGGCATCCTTTGGGGCGTCATCACGGAGATAGTAAACGGAGTGTTCCGAGTGGCGATAGGCGTAATCGTGGCTATCCTCTCAACCATCGCATTCTTCGGCTTCATCCTTTGGTTATTCACCCTTTAACCCATCTTATTGGATTACAAATCCAACAGTTTCATCAATTCAGCAGCCCGACACGCTTCTATCGAATTACTGACAGAGAGTTTCTCCAAAATATTCTGCCGGTGTCGATTGACTGTATTCACACTAATATAAAGGGCAGCTGCTATTTCTTTACTAGATAGTCCTTTACGTATACAGCGAAGTATTTCCTTTTCGCGTTCGGATAGGATATTGCGATGTTCTTCCGAAAAAAAGAGCGTTTCGACCTCTCCACGTTCCATATGGGTAATAGTGGGACATATCCCCTGCTCCGTTCGTTGATCTGCAGACAAGGTATAAAGACAAAAAATCAACCATACACTTCCGGAAGGAGTATTTTCCATTATCTGCACTAGGTTATCAATATACTGATAGACTCCTTTCTCATTCATCATACGTATTCTGCATCTTCCCCGGTACTTCAACCGTTCTTCGGAAGACATCGAAAAGGTCTTCTGAAAAAACTGATACTCCAATAACCGCTTTTCTACCAAGTCTTCAGGATGAATACGCCGATAAATACAATCTTCATCCATAGAATCAATCACACTCAAAGCAGCTTCTTCGGGAGTTAAGCCTAGAAAATGCGCCCAAGGATGAACGGCAATGTAACTTTTCCTATTCGAAAGATCTGAAATAACAGCACATCCACCATTAATCTCCGTCAATGAATGAATAAAGCGTTGATGTTGCTCTACAACTCCATTGTCCAATATTTCATCGGCTATCAGTTGTGTCGCATAAACTTCATCTATTTCCTTTTGTAATACGTCCATCTTATAAAATGGTTATTATTCAGTATTGTTGCACACGGAGGTATGACCTATCTTTGCACCACAAAGATAAAGATAATCAAATAAGAAATGATCATGAAACATTTAAAAATCAAAATGATGTCAATAGCCTTTATGGCAGTAACAACTTCTTCTATGGCACAAAGTTTGAATAAAATGAATTGGCTGAACGAGCCTCAACAATGGGAAATAAAAGATGGCAAAACCTTAGTGATGGATGTTCCTGCAAAAACAGACTTTTGGAGGATTTCTCATTATGGGTTCACAGTGGACGACGGACCTTTCTATTATGCGACTTATGGTGGAGAATTTGAAGCCAAAGTAAAGATAACCGGCAACTATGTCACCACCTTTGACCAAATGGGATTAATGCTGCGCATCGACCATGAAAACTGGATAAAAGCAGGTGTGGAATACGTTGATGGCAAACAGAATGTAAGTGCCGTAGTTACGCATCGGACTAGCGACTGGAGTGTAGTACAATTGCCGGATGCTCCCCGTTCGATATGGATAAAAGCAGTCCGTCGCCTGGATGCAGTAGAAATATTTTTCTCACGTGACGACAAAGAATATATTATGATGCGCACGTGTTGGTTGCAAGATAATTGTCCTGTCATGGTAGGATTAATGGGAGCTTGTCCGGACGGGAAAGGGTTCACCGCTACATTCGAAGAGTTTAAAGTGACTCCATTAGCCGATCAACGAAGGCTGGAATGGGCAAAAAGGCAAATGAACAAATAAAAATCAGTCCTGATGCTATTTATTTAAATAGAGAGAAAGCTCTTTATAATATAAATATGGTAGTATATCTTACTTTAAATGTTCTATTTTTAATATGATGAGTATAAATAGCATCACACGGATTTCCTCTTCCAGCAGTTCTGTTGTATAAAATAATGCAAGAATATACAGTTTCAGAGGAGTTTTTTATTCAAAAACAGTCAAAAGATACACTATAAATAAACTTATTGACAATCGTTTCTTTAAAAGGAATAACCAGTTCCTTTTAAAGGAACGACTCATTGATCGGTGAGAAACACTTTATTCCTTTAAAAGGAGCATATAAAACTTTATTTTAAGTGCTATCCCAGAGCTAACCTACACCTGAAACAGCCAACACTCCACATATCAAATTGAGACAAAACAAAGGCAAGTTCTATACATCTATTCTATAAAAGACGCAGACTAAAACAAATTGTCCCAAAACGCAATCGATTTATTTCTTTTCTAAATTCGAAAACAGCAAATCCTTCTCATTTTCAACTCATGCCTAAATATATACTGCATATATAGAATTATACAACGATAAAATATACGTTTTTTCATATATTATCGCCAAAACCGTATATACTTATCTTTCTCACGGTCCAACGCACCTTCATCAACACAATCATCCAACCGGAACCATGAATGTTCTATCAATGAGCCTCTCTTTTTAACAGACTTATCCCAGTTTCCTATCACTTGTCCTTCATGAAGAACAATCGGATAAAACAGACCATTATTGGTAAATGCTTTCGAGTAATGCTCTTTAGGTAAAACGTCTGTCCGGTCTTTATAGCCAAGCAAATATTCATCATAAGAAGGAAGAAGATGCAAACTGCCGGTAACTTTTCCACGAGTCCGGCAATCTTCATGAATATACCATGTCTGTCCATTCCATTCTTCTGCCGTTAATTCCGAATCAATCAAATAAATAGCTTGACGTGCATCTGTAATAGGCAGCCCCGACCACCAGACAAAATCTTGCAAAACAGCAGGAGCATGACTACGAAAATAGCTTCTAGCCAAACGAGCCAAAGATTCATCTTTGGTCAATTCCGGCACCGGTGGAACACGCTCTTCCAAAAGCGCATACGTACATTTACTTCCTTTATCTTCCCCACTACATACAATCCCCACCTGCTCCGCACGAGCCATAAAGCGGGTCATACGATGATTATCCGCTACAATCCCCGAACGGTTAAAATGCTCGGCAATCTCCTGCCTCGTCAGGCTTTTCTTCCCACAAAGAATTTTCTCCAACAGATTATGACTTTTCGTATAGAGTTCTTCAGAAATTTCCAAGTCATGCCCTTTCGCATAAGACTCATTAGCAGATATAATACGCCCGGCGGAAAGTTTCAACATCCACCGGATATCTTCTGCTGCTACGAGATGCCATGTCGGACGCATTACATGAGTCCGCAGGATTTCACCATCACGGAGCGCTTTTTCCACTGTCTGAATCGTTGCTGACTTCAAACGCATTCCTACTGCCCATTTAACCATGGAATAATTCTGTGCCTGCATAGCTCCCATCCAGGACACAAGTTCCTTGGGTTGAGAGAAAAGAGGACTTAATAACTGTTGGTTGAGTAAACGTATATTCGGTATTTTCATTTTAATTTATTGCTATTTTATCAATATAAAACAATAAGGCACACAACGATTTTAGTTTCGTGAGCTTATTATTAGTATATTGCAAATATAAAATTTGGTTCTTCGTCAAATTTGGTGGTACTTCTTCTATTGTGAATAAAGAATCTTGGCTCTCAGTAGTTTGCTTCCTGCCCTATTGTACATCTGCCTTTTTACCGCTTTAATTTTATTCACTGTCCCCTCCAGTAATCCATTACTGAAGGGGATATCAATAGCTGCCTGTACTGCCTCCCAGTCTTTTTCAATAC
>NZ_JAHQVH010000102.1:0-1066 GCF_019052435.1 Bacteroides sp. MSK.20.12
GTTAACTAACTTAGGTATAACAAACGAAGTTGTCAACTAAATCCAGTACAGTACATTCTATATGGAAACTCCAGTGTCCTTAGCGGGAAACGCTGGTATCTCTAGTTGGAAACTCTCGTTTCCATGCGCGGAAACTGTAGTTTCCCGCCTGGGAACCGGAGTTCTGACGCTGGAAACGAGCGCTTCAATGATAGGAAAATAAATTTTGATGCTTGGTGTGCAATATTTCTTCTTACCGCTGTGTTGCAGATACTTTTATCTGCAACGTATCTGCAACGGTATCTGCAACGCTATAATTGTTTATCAGTCAGTTTGTTATTTCGATTTTGTTGCAGGTGGCAGATGTTTTTTTATTTTTCAAACTTTATTGTAGGGAAAATTAGAGGTAATAGTGGCTTGAGGAAAAGAATCTTTTAACCTTGCGTGAGAAGGAGTTCTATTAAAAATATATATCTTTGCAAGACAGGTGACTGGCGTTAATTTATAAAAGCAGAGATTATGAGCAATAAAATTTATCCTATCGGTATTCAGAATTTCGAAAAGATTCGTAATGACGGTTATTTCTATATTGATAAAACTGCATTAATGTATCAAATGGTCAAGACCGGAAGTTATTACTTCTTGAGTCGTCCGCGCCGTTTTGGAAAGAGTCTGCTCATTTCTACCTTGGAGGCTTATTTCCAAGGGAAAAAGGAACTGTTTGAAGGATTGTCTGTGGAAAAGTTGGAAAAGGATTGGATAAAGCATCCTATATTGCATCTCGACCTTAATATTGAGAAGTATGACACGCCGGAAAGTCTGGATAAAATATTGAATGATAATCTTGAATATTGGGAAAGCCAATACGGCACCCGTCCGTCTGAAACATCCTTTTCCCTGCGCTTTGCCGGTATCATTCAGCGTGCTTGCGAAAAGACGGGGCAACGTGTAGTTATTCTGGTAGATGAGTATGACAAACCTATGTTACAAGCCATTGGCAATGAAGAACTTCAAAAACAATTCCGAAATACTCTGAAGCCATTTTATGGCGCTTTGAAAACGAAGGACGGGTATATAAAGTTCGCTC